>JAFAKZ010000473.1 GCA_019234745.1 Burkholderiales bacterium | reverse complement strand
TCTTTAAAGTTTTCCCTGCGGCGTTCGTTTCGGTTCGAATTCTTTGAACCAATATACTGACCCGGGTTGCACGGCCCGCCGCGCTCCGTGAGCGCGTCCCTCTGTCGGATGAGCCTTAGAGCGTGCAGCTAGCGACCACTTGAACCTTAAGGTTCAAGATGTGAACCGAGACGACGCCCGCGGGGATCCTCAACTCCCCGCAAAGTACGAGAAGTTTTTGGGGCCGATCCCCGCACTCCTCCCCAGTATCTCCCCTATGGACAAAGCCGCGCTGCGCCGAGAACTACGCAAGAAGCGCACGGCATTGTCTCCCGCAGCCCGCCAGTCCGCCGAACAGCAATGCGCCCGCCGTGCCATGCGACTGCTTAGGCGTGGACAGCGCGTCGGCATGTATTTGGCGGCCGGCTCCGAACTCTCGCTCCAGCCCCTGATCGCCGCGGCCCTGCGCCGGCGCATCGCCGTCTACCTGCCCGTGGTGCCGGCGCGCGGCCGCAAGCTCTTGTTCTGCCGCCTGGGCGACCCGCGAGGCGCCTGGCAGCGCAACCGCTTCGGCATCGCAGAATACCGCACGCCGGACTCCCTGCCGCCGCGGCTGCTCGACCTCGTCTTCGTCCCCCTGGTGGGCTTCGATGCGCAAGGCGGGCGCCTGGGGCAGGGCGGTGGCTACTACGACACGACGTTTGCCGCCCGCCGCCTGCGTCGCCACTGGCGCCATCCGCGCTTGATCGGCGCAGCGTTTGAGGTGCAGCGCGTCGAGCGGATTCCACGCGAGCCACATGACGCCGTGCTGGATGGCGTGGTCACGGAAACCGCGTTGTATCGCCCGCGAACGCGTTGATACGCATGTGAAGCGGTAAAGCCTTATGGCGGTTCAGGCATCACTACCCTATGGTAGGGCGGGCTCGCGCAGCAACCCGCCGAACGCTGGCGGCGATGCCGCTTAACCTCCAGCATTCCCCAATCCATTGGCGTTATCAGTTCAGCGGCTTCGCCGCAATGGATTCGGCGGGTTGCTGCGCGAGCCGGCCCCAACAGGGCAGCTGATTTTCTCAGCATGGGCCGATCTATTGCATAAGTACATGCTAATGTAACGTAGAACAATGTCATTCTAATATATAATCTCTTTCCCTAACTGCACTTCCAGGCCATTTCGGTCTATGGTGCATATGACCGTCTGCCCCTGGAGATCACAATGAAATTCAAGCACTTGCTTGCTGCTTGCCTGTGCCTCAGCCTGTTCGTCCCCGCCCTGGCCGATGACCTCGACGCCATCAAGAAGAAGGGTCTCCTGGTGGTAGGCGTGAAGGATTCCACGCCGCCCTTCGGTGTGCGCGACGTGAAGACCAATACCATCGCCGGCTATGACGTGGACTTTGCCCTGGCTATCGCCAAGCATATGGGCGTAAAGGTGGTGGTGAAGGCAGTGGAGTCCGCGGAACGCATCCCGGCGCTGCAAAGGCATGACGTCGACATGGTGATCGCCACCATGACGAAGAATGCCGAGCGCGAGAAGCAGGTGGACTTCAGCGAAGGCTATTTCGTCACGGGCCAGAAGTTCGTGGTGCGCAAGGGTAAGGTCAACAATATCGAAGACCTGACCAAGGCCACCATCGGCACGGCCACGGGCTCGACCTCGGAGAAGCAGCTGCGCCGCGAGCTGCCGAACGCCAATGTGGTGCTGTTCGAGGACTATGCGCCGGCCATGGCCGCGCTCTCCAAGGGCGAGTTGGACGCCGTATCCACGGACGAACCCATCCTGGCCGGCCTCTTGAACAAGATGCCCAACAAGCAGAATTTCGAGATTCCCGATGTGTCCATCTCCATCGAAATCTACGGTGTCGCCGTGCGCAAGGGTGAGACGCGGCTCGTGAAGGAAGTGAACGACACGCTAATCGGCATGGAGCAATCGGGCGAGGCGGCCAAGATCTTCAACCGCTGGTTCGGTGAAAACACGGCCACGCCGCTGCTGCGTACGTTCAAGATCAAGGCACACTGAGCGAAGATGCAGTGCCTTGCAACGCCCGGCATAGCCGGGCGTTTGCATTTGGCGGGGCGGCCCGAGCCCCCGTGCGCGTTACAAGGCCGGCGCATGGTAGAATTCAGCGCTTTTTACCTACATTCCACCTGTCTGCATGTCGCTTTTCGCGCTTGGTCTCAACCACGATACCGCTCCCGTCGCGGTACGGGAGAAGCTCGCCTTCTCGCCGGAAGAGCTTGCGCAGGCTGTGGCTGAACTGGCCGGTGCGCCCGGCGTGCACGAAGCGGCCATCGTCTCGACCTGCAACCGCACCGAGCTCTACTGCAGCGCGCGCGACGAGGCGACGCTGCTGGGCTGGCTGGCGCATTCGCGCCGCCTCAGCATCGACGATATCCGCCCTTACCTCTACCACTTGCCCGGCCGCGCCGCCGCCGCGCATGCCTTCCGTGTGGCTTCGGGGCTGGATTCCATGGTGCTGGGCGAGACGCAGATCCTGGGCCAGATCAAGGACGCCGTGCGCGAGGCGCAAGATGCGGGGGCGCTCGGCCCCACGCTGAACGGCCTGTTCCAGAAGGCTTTCTCTGTCGCCAAGGAAGTGCGCACGCAGACGGCCATCGGCGCGAATTCCGTGTCGATGGCGGCGGCCGGCGTGCGGCTCGCCGAGCGCCTGTTCCCCGACATCGCGGAACTCAATGTGCTGTTTATCGGCGCGGGCGAAATGATCGAGCTGTGCGCCACGCACTTTGCGGCCCGCGCGCCGCGCAAGATTTCCGTTGCCAACCGCACGTTGGAGCGGGGCGCCGCGCTCGCGGCGAACTTCGGCGGCGATGCCTTCCCGCTGGCTGAGCTGCCCGAACGCCTGTCGCAATACGACATCGTGGTGACCAGTACGGCCAGCCAGCTGCCCATCATCGGCCTGGGTGCGGTGGAGCGCGCCATCAAGCTGCGTAAGCACCGCCCCATCTTCATGGTCGACCTGGCCGTGCCGCGCGACGTGGAGCCGGAAGTAGGGCGCCTGCCCGATGTTTACCTCTACACGGTGGACGACCTGGCGGAAGTCGTACGCCAGGGCCGCGCCGAGCGCGAACAGGCGGTGCAGGAGGCCGAGCGCATCGTCGACCAGCGCACGGACGAATTCATGCAGTGGATGGACAACCGGGCGCTGGTGCCCACCATCCGGGCGCTGCGCGACCAGGCCGAGCGCATGCGCCGGCATGAGCTGGAACGCGCGCGCAAGCTGCTCGCCAAGGGCGAGAGCGCCGAAGCAGTACTCGAATCGCTGTCCCTGTCGCTCGCCAACAAGATGTTGCATGCCCCGCTGGCGGCGCTGAACGGCGCCGAGGCCAGCCAGCACGGCGAGCTGATCGATGCCGTGCGGCGTCTGTTTCACCTGCACGATGAGGAATAGAAAGGCTCCAAAATGGAAATCGCAGCACGGCGCTGGGTGCAAGGTGAATATGAGATCGATACGGATCGCAGACGACTGGACATGGACAAGGCCCACAGCATGGTCGCGAACAGCTATTGGGGCAAGGGCATCCCGGTCGACACGTTCAGCCGCTCGGTGGCAGGTGCGCTGTGTTTCGGCATCTACCACGGTGCCGAGCTGGTCGGCTTCGCCCGCGTGATCTCCGACTACGCCACCATCGCCTACCTGGGCGACGTGATCATCGACCCAGCCCATCGTGGCAAGGGTTTGTCGAAGTGGCTGATGGCCTGCATCCACGGCCATCCCGACCTGCAGGGCTTGCGCCGCTGGATGCTGATTACCTCCGACGCGCACGGTCTGTATGCACAGAACGGCTACACGGCGCTGGCCACGCCCGAGCGTTGGATGGAACGCCACACGCCGAACGCCTACCAGCGCACCCAGCATTAGCGGGCCTGCCCGTTGTGCCTTCAGCTACGTCGGCGTCACGTAGCTGTCCACGCGTCGTCCCCGCCGAATTCAGCTAAGAAGATTCCTATGAAGCCCAGTATTGCCAGCAAACTCGCCTCGCTCGCCGATCGGCTGGAAGAGGTCAACCACCTGCTCGCCAGCGAAGACGCGACCAAGGACATGGAGCAGTTCAAGAAGCTGAGCCGCGAGCACGCGGAGCTGACGCCCGTGGTGGAACTGTTCCAGGGTTACCAGAAGGCCATGGCCGACATTGCCGCCGCGCGCGAGATGTTGGACGACCCCGATATGCGCGAGCTGGCGGAGATGGAACTGGCCGACGCCGACGAGCGCATCGCTGCGCTGGAAGCGGACCTGCAGAAAGCGCTGCTGCCGCGCGACCCGAACGACGAGCGCAATATCTTCCTGGAAATCCGCGCAGGTACCGGTGGCGACGAATCGGCCCTGTTCGCGGGCGACCTGTTCCGCATGTACTCGCGCTTCGCCGAGCGCAACCGCTGGCAGGTGGAAGTCGTGTCGGCCAGCGAGTCCGACCTGGGCGGCTACAAGGAAGTGATCGCCCGCATCGTGGGCTTCGGCGCCTACTCCAAGCTCAAGTTCGAGTCCGGTGGCCACCGCGTGCAGCGCGTGCCGGCCACCGAGTCGCAAGGCCGCATCCACACCTCGGCCTGCACGGTGGCTGTGATGCCGGAGGCGGACGAGCTGGAGGAAGTGGAAATCCGCCCGGACGAGATCCGCATCGACACCTTCCGCGCCAGCGGTGCCGGTGGCCAGCACATCAACAAGACGGACTCGGCCGTGCGCATCACACACCTGCCCACGGGCCTGGTGGTGGAATGCCAGGACGACCGCAGCCAACACAAGAACAAGGCCCGTGCACTCCAGGTGCTGGCCGCCCGCATCAAGGACCAGCAGCTGCGCGCCGCTCAAGCGGCAGAGGCGGCCACGCGCAAGAGCCTGGTCGGCTCGGGCGACCGCAGCGAACGCATCCGCACCTACAACTTCCCCCAGGGCCGTGTGACGGACCACCGCATCAACCTCACGCTGTACAAGCTCGACTACGTGATGGACGGCGACCTGTATGAGCTGACGGATGCCTTGATGGCGGAGCACCAGGCGGAATTGCTGGCACAGATGGCGGAGCAGGGCTGAGCGGCTTTGCCCAGGTTGGGTGGAGCGCAGCGAAACCCAACACCTATCTAAGCGAATGGGCCGAGGGTTAGGCCCAAGGCGACGAAACTGTTGGGTTTCGCTGCCCTCTACCCAAGCTACTTGCCGTCCTCGTCATACCAAAAAAAATCCCGACCGGCGCGAAGCCTGGTCGGGAAGAGGAGGAGGAAGCCGTCATATTAGCGATTGCTGTACATACGTGCAAGATGCTAATCCTTGCGGAAAACCCTTATACTCCCGAGACATAGCATACTGACTAGATGGTTAAGGCAGCCGCCCGAGACCACGCACGCAACGCCTTGAGGAGAAGCCATGCAGCCGTCCCCTGCCTCGTCCGCTTCCACTACCCGCGCGCCCTTGCCGCCCGGCCGCTTTCTGCTGGGTCACCTGATCGACTACAAGCGCGACATGATGGGCTTCCTGGCCGCGCGCCAGGCCGAGCAGGGCGATATCTTCCGCATCCGCCTGGGGCGGCGCGAAATCCATATGCTGTGCCACCCGGACATGGCCGAGCAGGTGCTGATCAAGGAGCGTGGCAGCTTCGGCAAGGTGGCTGAGCTGGGCGGTCCGCCGCGTGGCCTGCCCCTGGTGTTGGGCAAGGGGCTCGTGACGAACTACGGCGAAGCCTGGCAACGGCAGCGCCAGCTGATTCAACCCATCTTCCACAAGGGTCAGATCGCCCGCATGGCCGACACCATGACGGCGGCCGGCGAGCGCCTGCTCACGCGGTGGCGCGACCAGTTCCAGCCCGGCGCGGTGGTCGATATCGCGCAGGAGATGATGCGCGTGACGGTGGATATCGTCAGCGAGACCATGTTCGGCGAGGACGTGGCGGACAAGGTGGACGTGATCGGCGAGAGCTTCCCGCGCCTGTTGCGCTACGCCTTCGCCAGCCTTACCGACCCGTTCACCCCGCCGCTGCACTGGCCCACGCCGGGCAACCGCGCCTTCCTGCGCGCGCGCGA
>JAFAKZ010000413.1 GCA_019234745.1 Burkholderiales bacterium | reverse complement strand
TCGCCATCCTCGATCACGGGCACGTGGCCGAAGGGGCTCATGGCCAGGTATTCGGGGCGGCGGTTCTCACCCGTCGCCAGATCAACGTCGATGGTCTCGACGGGCAGATCGAGCAGGCTGAGGCACAGCTTGACGCGGTGGCTATGGCCGGAGAGCGATACGCCGTAGTGGCGAATGGGCTGGCTGGGGCGAGTGCGGTTTTGCATGGCTGCGTTCCTATCTAGGCGTTTGAGATCGACAACTAGGGAGCCTCTGATTGCGTATCCGGGTACTCAATCAGACGCTCCCTAGCGATATCAGGTGACGCAAGCGTAGCGCAGTGACTTTGTCTCGATAAGATGGATAATGATTAAATTACTATCCTTCAATAGTGGACAAATAGATGGCCGATCTGCGCAACGTCAATCTGAACCGCCTGGCCGTATTCGCCGCCGTTGTCGAAGCGGGATCGCTCACCGGGGCTGCAGAACGGCTCGGGCTCGCCAAGACCATGGTTAGCACCCATATGCAGCGGTTGGAGGCGGAAGTGGGTACCAGCCTGCTCGTGCGCACCACGCGCCGGCTCAGCCTGACAGACGCGGGCCAAGCCTTCTTTGAAGCCAGCCGCACCTTCCTGCATGCGGCCGAAGATGCGCTCGCCGCCATCCATGAAGACGTGGGCAGTCTACGGGGCAGCCTGCGCGTGGGTGCCCCGATCGACTACGGCACCCTGGTGGTGACCCCGGCGCTGGTCAAGATGCGGCAGCAGCATCCGGAGCTGAAGATCGAGTTGATCTGCAACGATCAGAACGCCGACCTGATCGCCGAACGCATCGACGTCGCCATCCGGCTGGGGCGTCTGAAGGATTCCAGCTATCGCATGGTTCGCCTGGGCGACTACGAGCAATGGCTGGTGGCCAGCCCAGACTTCCTGGCGCGCCATGGCGTGCCGGCTACGCCCGAAGCACTCGCCACCCTGCCCTACATATCGTTCTCCATCTACGCCCACCCCTACACGGTGCAGTTGCAATCAAACAAGGGCGAGAAGCGGCGCATCCGCTGCGACGACGTATTCTTTGCCAACGCGGCCACCGCCTGCCGCGCTGCCACCTTGGCCGGCGGCGGTTTTGGCCTGCTCACGGAATTCTCGGTGACCGAGGACGTGGCCGCAGGGCGCCTGGTGCGCCTGCTGCCGGACTGGACGGCAGAGCCGGGCGGCATACACGCCGTATTTCCGTCCGCCAGCCACACGCCCGCCAAGGTACGGGCCTTGATCGCCGTGCTGAAAGCGCAGCTCGACCCATGAAAAAGGCCGGGCGCGCAGTGGCGGCCCGGCCTTCTGGATAGCGGCGAACAATATCAACGTTCGCGCTTTTCCTCTTCGTCCTTCTTCTTGCCCTCGTTTGGCTTCTCATTGCGCTGAGGAGCCGGGTGCGCCTGCGGCTGGGGTGCAGGATGTGCCTGCGGCGCTGGCTCGGGATGCGGTTGCGGAGCGGGGTGCGCCTGCGGGGCTGGTGCGGGATGCGGTGCTTCATGCTCAACCGGGGCCGGACGATTCATCGGTTCCGGTCTGGCTTGCGGCTGGGCTGGCTGCGGATGCGGCTGGGGTTGCTGTATGGCCGGTGCCTGCGGCGGATGCGGTACCTCATGCTCCACCGGGGCCGGGCGGTTCATCGGTTCCGGCGCAGGGTGCGGTGCTGGCGCCGGCTGGTTTGGCATCGGGTGCGCCGTCTGCGGAGCCGGCGGCGTTGCGGGTGCCGGTTGGTGCGAGAAGCTCGGCGGCGCCACGGTGTGCACGGGCTGCGGTGCCGGCAGCGCTATAGGTGCGCGGCCAGGCGTATAGGCCGGGATAGGCTTACTCGACACGGGCTCCGGCGCGGGGGCATGCACCACCGGCTTCATGGCGGCAGCCAGATGCGCCTGGGCCGGGACGGAGGCGTTGACGGCCTGGCCGTTGGCAGTGGCATTGGCCGGCGCGACGATGGTGATATTGTTGATCGTCGTGTTGTTGTTGATGACCGTCGTGTTATTGCTGTTCACGTTCGAGTGGATGCTCATACCCACGTTCACCACGGGCGGCGCGCTGGTCACCACGGCGGGGGGCGTTCCGATGGGGGCCGGAATGATCAGGCCGGGGCGCGAGCCGGGAGGGGGCGGGACGAACACGCCGACCGGACCGATCGGGCGCGGACCAGCGATCACGCCGGGCGAGACGACGGCCAGGCTGATGTTGAGGCTGGCGGCCGGTGCCACGAAGTGCACACCAGGGGCGGCCCAGAAGCCGTTCACGAAGACGACGTTGTCGCCACGGTGCTCATAGTAGGGGTGTACCCAGCTGTAGCCCGGCTGCGGCGGCGGTGCCCAGCGGCCGTGCGCCCACACCCAATTGCCTTCCCACACCCAGTAGCCGCCGATCCAGAACGCGCCAACAAAGGGCTGCGGCGGCGGTGTTTCGACCAGCATGGGCGGCGGTGCCCAGGCCACGGCGATCGGCTCGGGTTGGTAGATGGGTGGTTCCACATACACGCTGACGACGGGCGCCGGTTCCACATAGTGGTAGACGGGGCGCGGCTCTTCGACGTACACCGTGCGCACGGGCTCGACTGCGCAGCCGGCGAGGCATACTGCTGCGAGGCACAGGACTTTCTTCAAGGCAGGGCTCCTTGTCTGGAAATCGATGGGGACGCTCAGAAATTTGCGCTATGAGGCAGTTAACGCGCGCCGATGCCATTTGATGACAGACGCGTTGTAATAGAATGTAACAGCAGTATGGGTCGGGTGGCAGGTAGGTTGGGTAGAGCGCAGCGAGACCCAACAAGTTCTCTGCCAACCAGATATGTTGGGTTTCGCTGCGCTCTACCCAACCTACGCGCTATTTGATCTGCGCCTCGCGCACAGGCTTCACATCGCCAACCAGGATGGCGCGCGCAATGGCACCCAGCGGCACGATACGGCTGGCCGCGCCCAGAGCGACGGCCTCCTTGGGCATGCCGTAGACCACGCAGGTCGCCTCGTCCTGCGCCAGCGTCGCCGAGCCCGTATCGTGCATTTCCTTGAGACCGCGGGCACCGTCTGCGCCCATGCCGGTCATGATCACACCCATGGCATTGCGGCCGGCGCTCTTCGCCACCGAGCGGAACAGCACATCCACCGAGGGGCGGTGGCGGTTCACGGGTGGGCCATCCTTCACCTCGACGATGTATTGCGCACCGCTGCGTATCAGCGACATATGCTTGTCGCCCGGCGCGATCAGGGCGAGGCCCGGCAGCACGCGCTGACCGTCTTTCGCCTCTTCCACGCGGATCTCGCACAGCTTGTCCAGGCGCTGTGCAAAGGCGGCCGTGAAGCCGGCCGGCATATGCTGGACGATGACAATGCCTGGAGAGACGCGCGGCAGGGCCGTGAGCACTTCCTCCAGCGCCACCGTGCCGCCCGTGGATGTGCCGATGGCCACGATGCGCTCCGTGGTCCGCGCCATGGCTGTGCTGGGCGCCGGCGGTTCACGCCGCTCCATGGGCTTCGATTGCCGCACGGCATGCAGATTACGCAGATTGGCCGCGCCCGCGCCGCGTACGGCCTGGATGATCTGCATGCTGGACTCCTGCAGGAAGTCGCCCACGCCCAGCTGTGGCTTGGTGATGATGGCGACGGCGCCGGCCTGCAGTGCCTGCATGGTCGTCTCCGCCCCTTCCGTGGCGAGCGAGGAGCAAATCACGACCGGCGTAGGTCGTTCCTGCATCAGCTGGCGCAGGAAGGTAATGCCGTCCATGCGCGGCATCTCGATGTCGAGCGTGATGACGTCGGGCCATTCCAGCTGCATCTTGTTGCGGGCGAAGATGGGGTCGGACGCGGTCGCCAGCACCTCGATATCCGGCTCCTGCGCCAGCAGCCGGCTCATTACCTGGCGCACGACGGCTGAGTCATCGATGACGAGGACCTTGATCTTCCTGCCGGCCGGTGGACTCATGCGGACTGCACCACTCCTGGGACCCGCCCAGCTACAGCCCTACGCTGCCGCGATTCACGCGTCACCACGCCCTGGATCAGCTGCGGCACGTCGATGATCAGTGCAACGTCGCCATCGCCCAGGATGGTGGAGCCCGTCACACAGGGCACGTGCTGGAACAAGGGGCCAAGCGGCTTGATCACCGTCTGGCACTTGCCGTAGATGCGGTCCACCACCAGGCCGATGCGCTTGCCGGCGAAGCGTACCGTCACCACGCGCGGCCGCGGATGCGCGGCGCCGCACTCGCCGAACAATTCGCGCAGGCGCACGAAGGGCAGCGCCACGCCGCCCTGGTCCATATAGTCGACGCTATCGAGCCCCGGCGGCAGCTCCAGGCACTCGACCACCATATCGAGCGGCACGATGAACTGCGAATCGCCCACGCCCACATGGAAGCCGTCAATGATCGCGAGCGTCAACGGCAGGCACAGGCGCATGGTCGTACCCTTGCCGAATTCCGATTGGATTTCCAGCGTGCCGCGCAGGGCCTCCACATTGCTCTTCACCACATCCATACCC
>JAFAKZ010000439.1 GCA_019234745.1 Burkholderiales bacterium | reverse complement strand
CGGCTTGTAGTTCGCGGGAATGAGGAAATCCAGCAGCTTGGCCAGCGCGAAGCCGATCGCCTCGCCGGGCCGCTCGGGCTGCCCCAGCGCCCAGCGGTTGCCGACCAGGAGCGATGGGCGCGCGATGACGACGCCTTCGAACGGCAGGGCCGACAGCGCGTCTTCGAGCTCACCCTTGACGCGGTTGTAGAAGACCTTGGAGCCCGCGCTGGCGCCCATCGCGCTCACCAGGCCCAGCTTGCGCGCACCTGCGGCCAGCGCGGCGTTTGCGACGGCCAGATTGGCGTCGTAATCGACTGCGCGGAAGGCGGCCTGGCTGCCAGCGACCTTGATGGTCGTGCCGAGCGCCAGGTAGACCTCGTCGGCGGGTGGCAGCGTGGGAAGTGCAGTGAAGTCGACGATGTGCGCCGTCAGCTTGGGATCGCGGATTGCGGGTGCTTTGCGGCCGAAGGTGTGCACGGCGGCGACGTTCTGGTCCGCCAGCAGGCTGGCGAGGATTTCTTTGCCTACGAGGCCGGTGGCGCCTGCAACAATGACGGTTCGGTATGTCATGCGTGGATTTTCGCTTGCGGGCTTCGTCGATTGCTGCAGGCGCTGCCCGCGGTGTCCGCGGCTGGCCGATCGCTCGGAAGCAACGAAACAGGCCCGTCGGCTAGCGTGGAACAAATACGATGCGCATTGTGTCGTCGACATCCTTGCGCGGCAGGTAGGCGAGAACGCGAGGATTGCGCGACATAAGTTGCCGGACGGCGCTTTCACTGCCGATTTCGAGGGGCGGCGTGCCACGTCCCGTGAAAATCATGTGAGCCCAGTAGCTCGTGATCTGCGTGGCGCTCATACCCGCCGTGCGGCGATAAAAGTCATCGCGATCCGCCGAGCCCTCGGCCAGGTCGACCGGCTCGAGCGGGCCATCGGCCGACGGCGCTCTGGTGCGACCCAGGAAGATGTCTTCGACTTGCTGCGCATTGAGGCTTTGCACGGGACTGCGCACCGACACGACGACGACGACATCAGCCCGCGCCGAGAGGATCGCTGCCAATGCAACCGTTGCCAAAATTCGCCGAGGCGTGCGCAAGCGAGTTCTCCTCAGTACGCAAAGTCCGTCGTCAGCGTAAAGACCTGGAAGGCCTGGCCCTTCGGCGTTCCGGGCAATACGTTCTGCTCGGTTCCGTAAGACCCTGCCGACGGCTGCACATGGTCCCACTGAATCTTGAGGTCGGCATGCCGCGCCCAGTCCCAGCGCAGGCCGATTGCCTGCGATTGCTGGGCGACCGGCAGCTGACCCGAATTGCTTCGCTGCTGCAAACCCGAGATCAGCGCGAACGGTGTCAACACGCCCCAGCGATAGCCTACCGTCGCATATGCGCCTTCCCTGATCAGGGGCCGGCCGAGCGCAGTGAAGGACGTGGTGCGGACCGCTTCTCCGTAGGCAATCCAATTCGAGTCGTCGTATCGCAGCCCCATCGAATAGAAATGCCCGAGCGGCGGCGACTGGTTATCCACACGCCGTTGCTGGTAGGCCATGTGCAGCGTCCACGGACCTTGTTCCGCGGTATGGAAAATTCCATAGACATCCGTCGAATGAACGTGACTCCGCTGCACGTTGACGACAGTCTTATGGCCGGCAACAACTTCGGTCGTCTGCCGCCAATCCCCCCATTGCCAACGCACGTTGCTATCCACGCCGTCGCTGTCGTACAGCGGCAGCAGCCGATAGACTTCAACCGGCAATCTGACCGTGTGATAGGTCAGGCCGATCAGGCGCGAGTCGGAAAACAGAAAGCTGTCCAGCCCGATCCGGCCAATTCGCAATTTCCATTGACTGTTGACCGCGTAAGTGAGATTGGCCCAGCTCAGGTAGGGATCGAAACTTCCGTCGGGCCGATATTCGGACACGATTTGCACCTGTGCGCCGAAGTCACCCCCATGCCACGACAGCTGCCCCCCAAGACGACTGTCCGTGTCGATCGATACGGTCTGCGACCGCCCCGTGCCATGGGGCTGAAGGTTGTTCTGCGTGTAGTCGCCCCAATCCAGCCGAGCATTGGTCGCAGCCAGCGTGCCGAACGAATTCCAATCGAGCGATCCACCTTCAGCTGCCGCACATCCGGCAGTCAGCATTGCAATCACGCCCAATCCCAAAGACGTCATCTTTGCGCTGGCTCTCATTGCATGTACCGCCCTACGGCGGCGTCGATTTCGCGGCGCTGTTCCAGCTCGTCGAGTCCTCGGTTCAGCAGTTGCAACAGACTGCCCGACGCCGCGCTGTTGTCAGTGACGCCGAAGAAGAGCTCTTGCGGTGGCGTGGCCGGTAGCGCTTGAACGGCAATCATCCCGTGCGTCAGCTGCGAACGCAGGCCTGGGTTGATCAGGAAATTTCCGCCAATGACTTCCCGGCTGTCAATGAAGGCATCGCATCGACCGGTGTTGAGCTTGACGATGACCTGATCGTAGCCATACGTGGTGCCGCGGTCGATCGCATTACTGTCCAGCCCGAAGTGCTCGAAGCGATGCCCACCGAATCCACAAACTTTCAGCGCCTTCCATGCACTGTCGGAGCGCAGGTCCAAGCCATTCGGAAATCGCGACCGGGCGTACAGCGCAACGGCATGGGTACGAACGAATGCGCGGGTCAGGCGGAAATTCCTGTGCTGCGCTTCGTCTCTCGACACGTCGAGCGCAATTTGAATATGTCCGGCATCGACTTCCATCAGGCAGCGTGCCCAAGGCAGCAATTGCACGTTGAGTCGCTGTCCCGACCCGCGAAGCACCTGCGCCAGAACTTCGACACTGGCGCCGACGGCTTCTTCCGTGGCTTGGCCATTGACACGCTTCTTGAAGACGAACGGCGGCATTTCCGCGCGATCAGCGCATGCGCTGACCGTCTGCGCCAGGCCTTCTCGTACCGGCACATTCAGGACGACACCAAGGACGATGAAAAGGCGCGCCAAGACGCCGCCGCCGGCGTGAGATCCAATGGCATGGGCGACGCCAAACCAATGCCACGGCTTGCCACCGAATCGGTGAACGACAGCAGCGCAAGGACCCATGCAGCCTCCAGAGATCGCCTGTCCTGTGGAACTACCTGTCCGGTTTGACGCCGACCTGTTTGACGCCGACCTTCGCAAAGTCGCCCCCAATCGCCCGCCGATTCCAGCTGTTTTCGCGGCGGATTCTATTCACATCCACGAGGGTAGCGCTGTTGCATTCTCAGCCCCGTCGATAGACCGGAGTCCGTTGCGTTTCTGCCTTGCAAGCCTTGAGAAGCCCTCGCGCCGCTTGGAGCAATCGCAGCCGAGCCCATTGGCATGTTCTTCGCCCTCAAGTGGCATCACTGCCAGGCCAAGAAAAAGAAGGACGAGGACAAGTAGCCCGCCAGCGGACAACAAAAAGCCTGGCAATGCCAGGCCCGTCGAACACCTGCGGCTTGCGGCCGCAGGGATGACTATCGATCAACCGAACAGCTTGGTGGCGATGGTGGTCACGTGGCGGCCCTGGAATTCGGCCATGCCCAATTCCTGCGCGCTCGGCTGGCGTTCGCCCTGCCCGCCCGTGATGGTCGACGCTCCGTAGGGGCTGCCGCCCTTGATTTCGTCCAGGCCCATCTGGCGAGGCTCGGCGTACGGCAGGCCGACGATGACCATGCCGTGATGCAGGAGCGTCGGGTGGAAGGTCAGGATGGTGCT
>JAFAKZ010000027.1 GCA_019234745.1 Burkholderiales bacterium | reverse complement strand
AGGATATTGCGCGCACCGGCATTGATCAGGTTCTGCAGCGCTGTTTGCTCGCCGCTGATCACGTCCGCAACCGACTTGTTGTAGTTCACCAGGTCGTTGCCGCCGATCAGCATCGTAAAGAGCGTGTTCTGCGGATTGTAGTTCGGTGCCTGGGTCATATATTGCTGCCAGGAGTTCACCTGTTCCACCACGCCGGGGATGACCAGATCCTGCGTCGTTACGCCCGCGCCACCCACGGCCCAGTCATATACGGGCAGGCCCAGATCCTGCGACATGTACTCGACCCAGTTGTAGCCGTTGCTGAAGTGACCGATGTAGTAGCTGCTGCGATTTGGTAGCAGCCAGTCGGACTCGTTGTACATATTCTGGTTGTCCGACAGGCTGTCGCCAAAGGCCACGACCTTGTTGATCGTGCTGCCTGAGTTGCTGTCGTTGGTCCACAGTGTGTAGTTGAACGAGAGCGAGTTGTCGGCCGCGAACATCATGGCTACTGGCTGGTTGATGCCCTGGTTCGACAGCGTGCTCTGGCAGGCCGACCGCAGGTCGCTTTGCGAGGTGTTCGTGTAGAACATATTGGCAACGACGCCCGCGCCGTACCAGAAGCCATCCACCGTATACCAGCCGCCCCACCAGTTGCGCGCCCAGACGTAGTCGGTCGTCGGCGAAGTAAGGTCGTTGCTGGTGCGGTAGTAGCAGCGCAGATAGGTGTAGGTATTGCTCGACGCCGCGTGGATGCCGCCGACGTTGCGCACGCCCTGGGCAGTCTCGGGCCGCATGCGCTGCAGTTCGGCGCGGGACAAGGGGCCGCTCGACGAGAGGACGTGCTCATAGCGGTGATCGGGCTTGACGAGCGTCTCGGCCTGGGTGGTGACGGCGCTGCCGGTAAGGGCAAGCAGCGCAGCGGTAAGGCAAATGCTTCTCTTCATTTTCTTTTCCTTTGCACTTTGGGTTTGTATTTATCTCCTTCACCAAAGCTGGCGCTTGCTTGAAACACAAAAAACAAGCGAGCGCTTGAATTGGTGAGTTGCCACTATATGTGCAGGATGGTGAAAAGTAGAGCTTTTATTCAGTTCGCGTTGCATGTCCGCAACTGATTGATCTGTCAGGATTTTTCTTGCAGCGCATCAACTTGGCTAGGCAAGTAGAGATGCCGTTTCCGGCCAAAGTCCTTGTGAAATCTAGCGATTGCTTGATTCAGCGGGCACTTATCTAGCAAGCAATTGCTTCAGTTTTGATGTGCGGGCGCACCATGCCGGCGTGTGCCGAGTGCGACGTGTTCTTGCGCGCTATTGATGCGGCGCCGTCGTGTAACATACCGCCTGATCTTCGTTCGACTTCCGGAAAATGCGCGCTCAAACCTTGTTTGCCCTGTTGTATGCCGTAGTTTCGATCACGGCCATAGCCCAGGAAGGTTTTTTCGCCGACCTCACGGGCTACAAGGCACTGGCTGATTCCGGCATTCCGGCGTCTGTCGTCGCCAACGCCTTTCCCAATGTCGGCGCCTATGTCCTCGAGTACACACCGACGCTCACGAAGAGCAAGGTGGCGGAACGCCGAGCGCTGCTTTGCACGGAGCCAAGTGCGCGTGCCTGGAATGCAGAGGACTGCGCCACGCTGGAGCAGGTTCACTGCACGACCGATGATGCGTGCGAGGTGAAACTGCACGGTTATTGCACGGGTGTCTTTGCCGAAGGCGTTTTCATCACGGCGAGGCATTGTGCGAGAACCAAGCAGGAAGCCCCATTGCGGGCCAGGTTCATCGACGCGCATGGCCTGCCGCACGATATTGTCTTGCGCGCCACGGCGTTCACTGAACACCAGCTGCCCTACGATATTGCGCTGTTCGAAGCCGCAAGCGCTCCAGCGCCCGGCGTTCCCATTCGACGGGACGAACCCGGCGTCGACGAAATCGTGTTCGGGATCGGTTTCCCTGGCCTCGCCGCGCGCGACACTTTCCAACTGGCCTACGGCCCGCCGCGTGGTACGCCGGCCATGGTTTTCGGGCGCGTCATCGATCCGAACAAGGACAATCGATCGATCTGCAATTTCGCCAACCAAACGGATGACTGGAAGCGTGGTTGGAAGTGGAGTAAGACCTGTAACGGCGAAGCCGACACTAGCAAGGAAGAGCGCGAAGAACGCGGGCCACTGCTGGCGGATGCGGACATGATCAACGGCATGAGTGGCTCGCCGCTATTCGACCGCGAGGGCCGCCTCGTCGGCATCGGCAGCAATACGCTGGTGTTCGACGCGTTGAATTACGACGCCACGAAGCCGGCCGTGTACGTGAAGGCGAAACGGATACTGGAGCTGCTGAAGAAATAGCGGCAGGGCTCGTTAGTCACCGTCCACTTGCGGTGCTCATATATCGCGACTAAGTGCGTCGAGCATCTGTGAAAGGGAGCCTATGTTTCGAGCGAAGCGAGGCTCCCTCGCCGGCGGGCGAGGGCGGCGGGAGTGGGGCCATATAAAGCAAAGCGCTGTGGCGATTGATATGCGGAGTAGCGCACGGGTTCCCCGGGCGGCATGGCTGCAACGAACTATGCTTCGACCCTAACTACATATCACCCCAGGAACTGGCTGGGGTAATGCTCATCGAGCAACTGCCGGCAGTCCACCACGCGCAGGTCGTTGTCCCGGGCAAAACTCATCAAGAAGGTGTAAACACGCGGGTCGACCTTTTCCAGCTGCTTGTCGATGGCGACGCAGCGGACATTGTCCATCATCATCGGGCGCACGTAGGGG
>JAFAKZ010000486.1 GCA_019234745.1 Burkholderiales bacterium | reverse complement strand
CGAAGGTGGAAGGCGTCGGCCATGCACTCGACCATGGCGTGCAGCACGGTTGAGCGGTGCGAATACAGGACGCCCTTGGGGTTGCCCGTTGTGCCGGAGGTGTAGCACAGCGACGCGGCGCTGTTCTCGTCGAACTGGGGCCAGTCGAACCGGTCGGGTTGGGCGGCAAGCAGATCCTCATAACACAGCAGCCTGGGGATGTTTGCCGTCGGCATGTGGGCGCGGTCCGTCATTGCAACGAATGCCTTGACTCCTTGCAGTGCGGGCGCCAGTTTTTCGACCAAGGGGGCGAAGGTCACATCGAAGAACAGGTATTCGTCCTCGGCATGATTGACGATGTACTCGATCTGCTCGGGGAACAGGCGCGGGTTGATGGTATGGAGTACTGCGCCTGTGCCCGATACGCCGAAGTACAATTCCATGTGCCGGTAGCCGTTCCACGCGAGCGTACCGATCCGGGCACCGGGCCCGACTCCCCTTTCCCTAAGGAAGTTGGCGACCTGCTTCGCGCGTCGACCTATCTGCCCATAACTGGTGCGGTGAATCGCTCCCTCGACCGTGCGGGAAACGATTTCGGTATCGGGATGTGATCGGATTGCGTGCTCGATTAGGGACGAGACGAGCAGAGGGTGGTGTTGCATGAGGCCGAGCATGAAAGGTCTCCAAGAATGAGTCCTAAGCGGTATGGCAATGATCGGGCAATGGGCCGTAGTGTGGTCCGTCTCAATGCCATCAGGGCGAGCTGACACCTCAAGTACTAGTTTGTGCACCCGAGCCAGCCAGTGTGTTTGACAGCTACTCGATCATATCGCTTGGCAGACCGTCGTACCGCAACGTCCAGCGATTGCGCCCCATTCCCTTTGCTTCGTAGAGGGCTTCGTCAGCTTCGCTTAGCAAGGTCGACAGCTCTATCCGTCGGGCTGCCTTCGACAATGCGACTCCGACGCTAATCGTCACGACGCCGTGCTTGCTCGCCTCATGGGGTATGGCCAACCCGCTCACTGCCTGGCATAGCACCTCTGCCATATGGTCGAGTTCGTATTCCCACACGTCGTACCACAGGATGACGAATTCCTCTCCGCCATAGCGGGCTGCAATGTCGAATGGCCGTCGCGCGATGCCTTGCAAGGCCTTGCCTACTGCGCGCAGCACCTCGTCACCCTGGAGATGCCCGTAGCGATCGTTGTACAGCTTGAAATGGTCGACGTCGACCATGGCGACCGCGATCGATACCCGGTCGCGCTGGCACTGCCCCCAAAGGCGCCCCGCAAGGGCATTGAACATGCGGCGATTGTAGAGCCCAGTCAACTCGTCGCGCTCGGCCAGCGAGGTGAGGAGCGCAGTCATCAGGAAGTTGCGGCGCGTCGTATGCTCCAGCAGATAGCAGCCGAGGGCGCCGATGATATTGGCCACGATGACGAAGGCGGCGTGGTACACCCGAAGCTGTGCGTCCGCCTGCCAGGCCCATTCGACCAATAGGAATCCGCCCATGGTGGCGGCGTTCGCCAACGCGGCCGCGCGTAGTGTCAGGCAGCTGACGAAATAGGTAAACAGGATGACGAGCAGGATGCCTTCGTACGGTAGCGCGGCACCTTTTTCGAGCGCAACGCCGATGATGACGTCAATGCCCAGGCCAGTTATCGTCGCTGCAATCGACGAGGTGATGACTAGATAAGGCTTTGCCCTTGCCCAGAGCGTAAGCAGCGTCGCCACAGTTATCGCGGGAATGATGGCAAACGCGCGTATGCCCATGGTCCACTTGCTGACGTGGGCTGGCAGCGTAGTCGCGTCGACAACGATAAAGCAGGCCATCAGCAGGACCGCGACAATACCGGCAATCCGCATGCGCCTGAGTTGGTACTGGATGTAAAACGCAACAAACTCAGACTCCAACGCACCCTTGAACTGCAGCGCATAGAAACCGGACTCCAGCGCCTCGGTGTATTGCTGCTGTTCGGCATCGCCGACGATGCTAGGTATACGCACGAATTCGAAGCTCCTGAATGGCCTGGCGCAGAACCCCGAGCAGCTCACGAATCGTGGCGTCGGCATCTGGCGGGCTGAAGTGAGGCGTGAGAATAAGTCTGCGCTCATGCAAGTGTACGATGAAACGAACCGCCACACATTGGCCCGCGTGGCGACCGTCCATGCCATCAAATAGCGTTGCGTCGCAACGCCCTGCGTCTTCTTCGAAGTGGGAATCGTGCTCCATGCATTCACCCCTCGCGTCATCGTAAGCCGGTACCCATGCGTATGATGGAAAGCATATCGATGTCGGATCTGGCGATGCCCCAGCATTGGGGGGCACCACAGGGCTTATAGCGCACGCGAAGAGGTGGCTTGGCTGTATAGACAGCCTGGCAGCGCTAGGGCATGGGTGCATGCCGCCCGGCACCGCTGCATTTGCCAAAAGTATCAGGGTGTTGACGCGGCAAGAGAGAGCATTGGATACTTACCGATTCGCACACGAAGTCGATAAGAAAATAGCGACTTGGCTAGCCTACCCGGCATCGGTGACCCCGTGCTGGGCGCCCATTCACCTGGAGTGTTCAATTGATCCGTACCGCATCATCCCTGCTTACCCGTGTCGCGTTGGCCGTGGCCGCTGCCTACCTTCCGGCCGCTGCCGGCACGCAACACGTCAACCCATTCCTGAGCGCGAGCCCGCTGCAGTTCGAGTACCCGCAGTGGGACAAGATTTCGGACGCCGACTACGAGCCTGCACTGCGCATGGGCATGAAGCAGCAGGATGTTGAAATCAAGCGCATCGCCGAAAGCAAGGCTGCGCCGACGTTCCAGAACACCATCGTGGCGATGGAGCGCTCGGGCCAGCTGCTGAACCGCGTGCGTACGACGTTCGAAAACCAGGGCGACGCCAATAGCGACGATGCGATCAACGCCTTGCGCGAGAAGATCGAACCGGAACTCGCCGCGCACAGTGACCGGATCTACATGAACAAGCACCTGTTCCAGCGTGTGGCGGCACTGTATGAGAAGCGCGACGCGCTGGGGCTGGACCCGGAGTCGAAGCACCTGTTGTGGCGCTATTACACCGACTTCGTGCGCGCCGGGGCCAACCTGAACGACGCCGACAAGGTGGCACTGCAGAAGATCAACGCCGAAATGGCGGCACTGCAGACCAAGTTCCAGATTGACGTGCAAAAGGACGGTAACCTCGGCAGCGTGATCGTCGACAGCCGCGATGAACTCAAGGGCATGAGCGAGGGCGACATCGACGCTGCCGCCGCTGCTGCCAAGGAGCACGGCCAGCCAGGCAAGTACCTGATCGCCCTGCAGAACACTACCATCCAGCCGCTGGAAACGGTGCTGGACAACCGCGCGCTGCGCCAGCGCATCTACGAAGCCTCGATCAGCCGCGGCAACCACGGCGGCGACTTCGACAATCGCGGCGTGGTGCTCAAGCTCGTCAAGCTGCGTGCCGAGAAGGCGCGCCTGATGGGCTTCCCGAACTATGCCGCCTATGTGGCGGCCGACCAGATGGCGCACACGCCCGAGGCCATCGGCAAGATGCTGAGCTACATCGCCGCGCCGGCGCTCGCCAACGCCAAGCGTGACGCAGCCGAGATGCAGCAGATCATCGATGCCGAGCATGGTGGCTTCCAGCTGGCACCGTGGGACTGGCAGTACTACGCGGCCAAGCTGCGCAGCGCCAAGTTCAACTTCGACGAAGAGCAGGTGAAGCCTTACTTCGAACTCAACCACGTGCTGCAGGACGGCGTGTTCTACGCGGCCAACCAGATGTACGGTTTGACCTTCAAGGAACGCAAGGATCTGCCCGTCTACAACCCGGACGTGCGCGTATTCGAGATCTTCGATGCCGACGGCAAGTCGATGGCGCTGATCATGCTCGACTACTACGCCCGCGACAACAAGAACGGCGGCGCGTGGATGAACAACTACGTCGACCAGTCCTTCCTCTTGGGCAAGAAGCCGGTGATCGCCAACCACCTCAACATCGTCAAGCCCAAGGACGGCCAGCCTACGCTGCTGACCTTCGACGAAGTGACGACGGCCTTCCACGAGTTCGGCCACGCGCTGCACGGCATGTTCTCGCACGTCGAGTACCCGCGCTTCACGGGCACGACCACACCGAGCGATTTCGTGGAATACCCCTCGCAGTTCAACGAGATGTGGGCGGCCTGGCCAGAAGTGCTCAAGCACTATGCCAAGGACTACCGCACGGGCGCCCCGCTGCCCGACGACCTGTTCAAGAAGGTGCAGGCCGTGCAGAAGTTCGACCAGGGCTTTGCCACGACTGAGTACATTTCGGCTGCCATGCTGGACCAAAGCTGGCACACGCTCACGCCGGACAACATCCCTACCGATGTCGTCAAGTTCGAGGCCGATGCACTCAAGCAGAACGGCATGGACTACGCCCCGATCCCGCCGCG
>JAFAKZ010000387.1 GCA_019234745.1 Burkholderiales bacterium | reverse complement strand
CGGTGGCGGACGCAGGAGAGTACCGCCAGCGCATCCTGGCCGCGCTGCCTGCTGGTATGAGCTTCGAGCCGCTGATGACGCTCTACCTGACCGACGTCACACCGCCCGACGAAATCGTGCGCGTGAAGGAAAGCGGCTTCGTGAAGGCGCTCAAGCTTTATCCGGCCGGTGCCACGACGAATTCCGACGCAGGCGTCACGGACTTCGACAAGGTCATCCCCACCCTGCGCGTGATGGCCGAGCTGGGCGTGCCGCTGCTGGTGCACGGCGAGGTCACCGACCCGTCGGTCGACGTGTTCGACCGCGAGGCCGTGTTCATCGACCGCGTGATGCGCCCGCTCTTGGACAAGCTGCCCAGCCTGAAAGTCGTGTTCGAGCACATCACCACCAAGCAGGCGGCCAACTTCGTGTGGAGCGCCGGTGAGAATGTCGCGGCCACCATCACGGCTCACCATCTGCTGATGAACCGCAACGCCATCTTCACGGGCGGCATCCGCCCGCACCATTACTGCCTGCCTGTGCTCAAGCGCGAAATCCACCGCGAGGCCCTGGTGGAAGTGGCCACGAGCGGTAATCCCAAGTTCTTCCTCGGCACGGACAGCGCCCCGCACGCCCAGTCCACCAAGGAAGCAGCCTGCGGCTGTGCTGGCATGTATACGGCCAATAACGGCATCGAGCTGTACGCCGAAGCGTTCGAGTCGGCTGGCGCGCTGGATCGCCTGGAAGGTTTCGCCAGCCGCCACGGCCCGCTGTTCTACGGCCTGCCGGCCAATAGCGACAGCATCACGCTAGTGAAGGACGCGACCGAAGTGCCGGCGTCCCTGCCCTATCTGCCGAATGATCCGCTCGTCCCCCTACGCGCGGGCGAGACGGTTGGATGGCGCTTAGGTTAAAATACCCAAGCGAAGTCGGCCGGACAGTCGCCGCGTGCTTGCACGGGGAGGAAAGTCCGGGCTTCACAGGGCAGGATGCCGGCTAACGGCCGGGCGCCGCGAGGCGACGGAAAGTGCAACAGAGAATAGACAGCCCAAGCGCCGGCAACGGCGACGGTGATGGTGAAACGGCGAGGTAAGAGCTCACCGCCTGGCTGGTAACAGTCCAGGGCACGGCAAACCCCATCCGAAGCAAGACCAAATAGGCAAGCGTTGACGGGGCCCCCTGAGCTTGCGGGTAGGTTGCTTGAGACGTGCGGCAACGTACGTCCTAGAGGAATGACTGTCGGTGGCGGCGCAAGCTGCCATGCCACAGAACCCGGCTTACAGGCTGACTTTGCAGGTATGAACGAGAACGGCTGCCCTCTGGGTGGCCGTTTTCTTTGCTGCACCGGTGCTGTCACACGCTGTAGTCATTCCGCTCCCCAGCCACTTCCGACAAATACTCCACAAACTCGAACTCCAGATTGTCGCGCGACCTGAAATAGGCCACACGCCGATGCGGATGCTTGCCACCCGGATGATCGACCGCGTAGCCGGCCGCCGCCAGCCGCTGTATCACGGCGTCCAGCGAGGGCACGACTAGCCCGATGTGGTTGAAGGCGGCCGCATCGCCAATCTTCCGTGGTGCGTCGCCGCCATCGTAGATGGCGATGTAATGGTCGGCCGTGCCGACATGAACCCAGTTGCCGTAGACGCTCGACAGACCGCGTCCGCGCACCTGCCAGCTGGGCAGGGCCGTGGTGATGAAGCGCACGGCCTCGTCGAGGTCGGTGACGGTGAGATTGGCGTGTTCCAGGTATTCGGTTTGCATCTTGGTCTGCTCCGTTGTGGTCGGCTGATCCATTCAGTACGGCACGAGCAATGTACAAGTTAAAGTAAACTTTAAGTCAAGTGCTGAGAGGAGCGTGTCGGAAAGTCACGGGCCTCCTGTCTAGGCGAATGGCCACTATTGCCAAAAGGGCGAACTTTTCGCGCCGCGCGATGCCGAACCGCCAATCAGCATGGGCCGTGCAAGGTAGGCACGGACCCGGCTGTGGACAACCTTGAACGTGGTTGGGGGACTGGCGCCCTGGTGGATTAGGGCGATATATCGGCAAGCGGCCGGCACACGGCCGACTGTCCCCTCTGGGCGATCCCGCGCCCGGCCTTCTTCGGAAGAGGAGGAACCATCATGTTTGGCAAGGCACAAAAAAGTATAAGTGGCGCGCTCAAGGCTGGCGCGGCGCTCGGCCTGACTGCAATGCTGTGCGGCTGCCTGGGAGGTGGCGGCGGCTATAGCAGTGGCAGCTCGAATGGCGGTGGTGGCTACGGCGGCAGCGGTGGTAGCGGTGGTAGCGGCAACAATGGCACCATGCAGGTCTCGATGACGGATGCGCCGGGCTGCGGCTACGACCACGTCTATGTCACTGTACAGAAGGTCAGCGTGAATCAGAGCGCTACGGCCGCGGCCACCGATCCCGGCTGGGTGGATATCGCCGTCACGCCCGCGCAGCGTATCGACTTGCTGACCCTGAGCAATGGCACGATGGCCAACCTGGGCACGACGAGCTTGGCGGCTGGCACCTACAGCCAGTTGCGGCTGGTTCTGGTCACCAGCGGTTCGACAACGCCGCTACCCAACTCGGTCGTACCGACAGGCTCGAATGAGGTCAGTCTGACCATACCCGCTACGCTGCAATCGGGCATCGCCGTAAGCACTAATCTCAGTGTCGCGGCCAACCAGACGACCAGCGCGGCGATCGACTTCAACGCCTGCCAATCCATCGCCCACGGCGGCACGTCGGGCAGCTACACGCTGAAACCCGTGATCAGCGTCACGACCAATTACGCCTCGGGCGCCTCGGGTTACGTGAACACGCAGCTCAACCCGGCGTTGACGACCGTATCGCTGCAGCAGGCTGGGGTTGTGGTCAAGGCGACCATGCCGGATGCGACGGGCAAGTTCGTGGTGGAACCCGCCGCGCCTGGGACGTATGACCTGGTCATTGCCTCGCCTGGCCACGCGAGCACGGTGGTGACGGGCGTCGCCGTTGCCGCCAACAGCGTAACCAGCGTGAGCACGAGTTCCGCCCCGCTGACGCCGCAGGGCGACGTGGATGGCACCTTGACCGGTTTCGCCCTGACCGGCGTCAATCCGGCGGATGCCAGGGTAGTCGCGCAGCAGGTCCTGAGTTCGGGCGACACCATTACGGTTGCCGCCCTGCCGGTGGATATCGACACGGGTGCGTACAGCCTTGTCGTCGCGGCAGCAGCGCCGATGGTCGCCTCCTTCACGGCACCGCCTGCC
>JAFAKZ010000375.1 GCA_019234745.1 Burkholderiales bacterium | reverse complement strand
CGAACCCTGTGCTTCATCGCCATCTCGACCGAGCGGGTCTGCAGCACCTTGGCGCCGACCGAAGCCAGTTCGAGCATTTCCTCATAGCTGATTTTATCGAGCTTGCGCGCCTTGGCAACGATTCGCGGATCGGTGGTATAAACCCCGTCCACGTCGGTGTAGATGTCGCAGCGCTCGGCGTTCAACGCCGCGGCCAGCGCGACGGCACTCGTGTCGGAACCGCCGCGCCCCAGGGTCGTGATGCGGTTCTCCGGGCCGATGCCCTGGAAACCCGCCACCACGGCGATCTGGCCGCCTTCCATCGCCTCGACCAGCTCGTCGGTGTCGATGCGTTCGATGCGGGCCTTGCCGTGGGCGTCGTCGGTGCGGATCGGAACCTGCCAGCCGGTCCAGGAGCGCGCCCGCAGGCCCAGCTCGCGCAGCGCGATGGCCAGCAGGCCGATGGTCACCTGTTCGCCGGTCGAGACCACCACGTCATATTCGCGCGCATCATGCAGCGGCGCGATCTGGCGGCAATAATCGACCAGCTGGTTGGTGACGCCCGACATGGCGGACACGACGACAGCGACCTGGTTGCCGGCGTCGAACTCTTGCTTGACGCGGCGCGCGACATTCTTGATGCGGTCACAGTCGCCAACCGACGTGCCGCCGAATTTCATCACTATACGGGCCATGGAGGGGGGGTCCCTGAACGTAAATCGACTTAAAGCCGGATTGCTCCCCGGCAAAAGGGGCGGGTATACATACTCTAACAGCAAACAAGGACGCAACATGCCGCGCACCGCACAAGCCCACGCACAAGTGACCACCGCGTCGGAAGAGGAGGTCGCCCGCTTCCAGGCCATCGCCGACGCCTGGTGGGACAGCACGGGCAAGTTCAAGCCGCTGCACCAGATCAACCGCCCTCGCCTCGAGGCCCTGACCCAGCATCTGGCCGCCCATTTCGGCCGCGACCGCACGGCCGACCGCCCCTTCGAGGGGCTGACCCTGATCGATATCGGCTGCGGCGGCGGATTGCTGTGCGAACCGCTGGCCCGCCTCGGCTTCCAGGTCACCGGCATCGATGCCGGCGAGAAGAACATCAAGGTGGCGAAGCATCACGCCGAGCAGATGGGCGTCGCCATCGACTATCGCACCGCCACGCCCGAGCAGGTCGAAGGCCAGTTCGACGTGGTGCTGTCGATGGAAGTGATCGAGCACGTCACCGACGTGAACGCCTTCCTGGCCGCCTGCTCGTCGCTGCTGAAGCCGGGCGGCGCCTTTTGCGGCGCCACCTTGAACCGCACCGCCAAATCCTTCGCCCTGGCCATCGTCGGCGCCGAATATGTGCTGCGCTGGCTGCCGCGCGGCACCCATGACTGGAAGAAATTCGTCAAACCGTCCGAATTCACCGCGGCCCTCAGAAAGACCGGGATCGTCGTGAAGGCGCTGGAAGGCGTCTCCTACGATCCCTGGCGCGATCTGTGGAACCGGGTGCCGTCGATCGACGTCAATTACTTCCTGTTCGGGGTTAAATCGTGATGACTCTTCTCGTCATCACGATTTAACTTGTTATGTGCGGGGGCCTGCCCCCGTACCCCCGGGGTCCTCGCCCTGCTCGTCCTCGCAAGATGATTCCTTTGGGAACCATCTTGCTCTAAGGACTGACCAGAAGGGGCGTCACCACCCGGTCAAGCTCCTCGGCGCTCCAGCCATCCTCGGTCTGGTTCGCCCAGCCGTCATAGCGCAGCACCCCTTCACGATCGATCACGAAGCTGACCGGCAGTCGCCACATGCGGCCATAGCCGCCCGCATAGGCGCTGCCAAGCAGCCCGACCGGAAAATGCAGCGTGGCGGCGACCCGCTTTACCTCGTCGAGCCGGTTCGGGCCGTCGAGCGAGAAGGCCAGTACTCGCAGCCCCTCCCCTTCACGCCGCGCCGCATAGTCCGACAGCAGCGGCAATTCGACGCGGCACGGCACGCACCAGGTCGCCCAGAAGGTCAGGACGACGATTTTGCCTTTCAGCGCATCGCTGGCGATCTCCTCGCCGGACAGGCTGTGCAGGACCAGCGGCGGCGCCGCCTTCCCGACCACGAGGTCGTTGGCGGAAGCGGCTCCCGCCAACAGAAGCATCAGGGCGATGAATGCTGTTCTCATGATCAGAACGAGTAGCTGACGCCGGCATTGGCCGTCCAGCGCGGGAACAGCTGATAGCCGATCAGATCGCTATGGAGCGGCACCTGGACGAAGCCATAGACCTGCAATCCCGTATCGAGCCGCACCGTAAGGCCCGGGCTGACATAGACCACGTCGCCGGCGGTGTCCTGGATGTCGGCCAGCACGCCCTGGTCGGGCGCCTTGTGGGTGTAGTTGATCTGCAGCTGGGGCGTCCAGACGGGGTCCGCCTCGTAGCGCAGTCCGGCGCTGATGGTCAGCTGGTTGCCCGGCCGGTAATTGGCGTTGACCTGATCCAGCATCTCGAGCGCCGCCACCTGAAAGCGCCCATTGATGAAGGCGTCGAAATCCTGGCTGACCGGCTGGTAGTAATAGGCGCCGAGGATCAGATCCGTGCTGCCGGTGCCCGGCTGCAGACTGGAATCGAT
>JAFAKZ010000343.1 GCA_019234745.1 Burkholderiales bacterium | reverse complement strand
CACCAAGGGCGGCGCATCGGCCGCGCCGCTTACCCAAAGCGCCCATGCGCTGTCGCCGAACACCAGCAGGATGTGAAGCAGGACGGACAGCAGGAGGGCGACGAAGGGTAGGAGCGTCAGCCTGTGCGATTTCACGCGGAAAATGGGCCCCGGGTAGATAGACGGATTGGTTGGCAAGCCACACTTGCCATCCCTGCCTATTCGTTATGGATGCTGACGCGCAGCCCTTCAATGCGGATGCGGTCCTCGACGAACGCTTTTACGACCGCGGGATAGAGCCGATGTTCCTCGACCAGCACGCGCGCAGACAAGGTCGCTTCCGTATCGTCGTCCAGCACGGGCACGGCGGCCTGGGCGGCGATGGGGCCGTGGTCCAGCTCGGCCGTGACGAAATGCACGGTACAGCCGGCCAGCTTGCAGCCGGCCTCGATAGCACGTTGGTGCGTATGCAGGCCGGTGAATGCAGGTAACAGCGAGGGGTGGATATTGAGCATGCGGCCCTCGTAGCGCTGCGTGAAGGCAGGCGTGAGGATGCGCATAAAGCCGGCCAGCACGACGAGGTGCGCATCGTGGCTGTCGATGGCGGCAGCCAATGCTTCGTCGAAGGCTTCACGGCTGGCGTACTGCTTATGGTCCAGCGCCACGGTGGCGATGCCGCGCTCAGCCGCCCAGGCGAGGCCGGCCGCATCGGGGCGGTTGGAGATCACGGCCGCGATCCTGGCGCCGGGAATGGCCGCCTCGACGATGGCTTGCATATTCGAGCCGCGGCCCGAGATCAGGATGACGATGTTTTTCATGGCACGTTGGGCCTGTCATTCTTCCCGCTAACGAGCGTCAGCGAGGCTTCTTTCGTTGCGTGGTTCTTGGCGCTTTAGCGCCTTAGAACCACGGCATACCCTTCACGGGTACGGCGGCGAGGGCGGGGTGTGGAATCAATCAAGGAGCAGGTCGCGTGGTTGATGACCACAAATCTAAAACGCCCGGCTTTGCCGGGCGATGTACTGAAAGTTAGGCTGCTGAGAACTCAATTCGTTTAGGCAACCTGCGTCTGGTGTTCGTCGCCGTTACGGGCGCGGATGGTACCGATGCGGTAAACGGTCTCGCCTTCCGCCTGCAGCAGCTTGCTCGCCTGCTCGGCATGCTCGGCAGCCACCACCACCACCATGCCGATGCCGCAGTTGAACGTGCGGTACATCTCCTGGTGGTCCACATTGCCCTGCGCCTGCAGCCACTGGAACAGCTTGGGCAGCTGCCAGGACTTCGCGTCGATTTGCGCGACCACATTTGAAGGCAGCACGCGCGGCACGTTTTCCGTGATGCCGCCGCCCGTGATGTGGGCCATGCCCTTCACCGGCAGCGTTTCCATCAGCTTCAGCATGGGCTTCACATAGATGCGCGTAGGCGCCATCACCACGTCGGCCAGCGAGCGTTCGCCGTCGAACAGGGCGTTGTAGTCCGCTTCCGTGAGATGCAGGATCTTGCGCACCAGCGAATAGCCGTTGGAGTGGGCGCCGTTGGACGCGAGGCCCAGCACCACGTCGCCGGCGGCGATCGTTTCGCCCGTGATGATCTTGCTCTTTTCCACTACGCCCACGGCGAAGCCGGCCAGGTCGTATTCACCCACCGGGTACATGCCGGGCATTTCCGCCGTTTCGCCGCCGATCAGCGCGCAGCCGGATTGCTCGCAGCCGGCCGCGATGCCCTTGATCACTTCCGTGGCGGAAGTCACGTCGAGCTTGCCGCAGGCGAAGTAATCGAGGAAGAACAGCGGCTCGGCGCCCTGCACCAGGATGTCGTTGACGCTCATGGCGACGAGGTCGATACCGACTGTGTCGTGGCGATTCAACTCAAACGCCAGCTTGAGCTTGGTGCCCACCCCGTCCGTGCCGGACACGAGCACGGGCTCCTTGTACTTCTTGCTGATTTCGACCAGGCCGCCGAAGCCGCCGATGCCGCTCAGGACTTCCGGGCGTATGGTGCGCTTGGCAAAGGGCTTGATGTTTTCGACCAACTGGTCGCCTGCGTCGATGTCGACGCCGGCGTCACGGTAGGAAAGGCTGGGGCGCTGGACTTGGGTCATGGTGCAATCTCGTTGGTGCAAAACGAAACCGGCGTGTACGCCGGCGTTGCAGTTACAATGCGGTCCGAGTGCCTTCAATATGGCATTCCATATGGTCAAGCACCGGAAATCCGCGGGAGCCTCTGATGAAATATCCGGGTCGCGCTGGGTCGAGTCTTGGGGC
Organism: Burkholderiales bacterium; assembly: GCA_019234745.1. Taxonomy (GTDB): domain Bacteria; phylum Pseudomonadota; class Gammaproteobacteria; order Burkholderiales; family Chitinimonadaceae; genus JAFAKZ01. Next base: position 468 of record JAFAKZ010000343.1, on the reverse strand, counting down.
AGGACTAGGCACAACAAGCGCCGTGTAACGGGTTGCATCAGTGAGTTGCAACGACGTCATGCCCCAAGAATCGACCCAGCCCGGAGGGTTTGCCCGGATTTTGGCCTGCTGCCGCGTTGAAAGTCGCTTATGTAACCCGTTACACTGCGCTCCTTTCGCCTTGCATCAGGCAAAAAGCCGGGCAAACGCGATCCCGGATATTTTATCAGAGGCTCCCGAGGTATTTTAACCGAAATGAGACGCTCCCGCTCCGCCTCTGACTGGACCCGCTACTGGCCGCTGATTCCGGCCGTGCTCTTCCTACTGCTGTTGCGCACGCTGTCGCCCATCCTGGTGCCCTTCGTGACGGCGGCCGTGCTGGCCTACATCCTCAAGCCGCTCGTATCCGCGCTGGTGGCGCGCAAGTGCTCGCGCGGACTGGCCGTGTTCACCGTGATGTTGGCCGTGGTGCTGGTCGTCGTGGCGCTC
>JAFAKZ010000561.1 GCA_019234745.1 Burkholderiales bacterium | reverse complement strand
TCAGCGCAGGCTACCCAAGGCCTGGTTCAGTTTGCTCAAGGTCGCCTCGTCCACTTTCTTGCTGCATATCACGTAGCGCTTCAGCCCGGGCGGGGCGTCCTTGAAGTCGACGCGCTTCAGGCCCAGCTTGGCCAGGTCGCCCGTCTGCTCGATCACGGAGAAGTCGTCCTGGTCGATGAACATATAGTCCGCCCGCGCGTACGCCACCATCTTGGCGAGCTGGATGGGCGGGACGGGCGCGCGCATGGCCGGCTTGGCGGCTTGGCCTAGCAGGGCATCGAGCTCCGGGCCGTAGGAAATGCCCTCTACTGCACCGACCGTAAGTGTCTTGTCTGCGATCAATTCGCGTAAGGAGTGGTGAGCGCGCGCAGCAAGCACCGATTTGGGGCTGACGATCACAACCTGGGGCGGATCCTGGAAGATGGAAGCCGAAAACCGCGCGAACTGCTCGCGTTCGGGCAACTTGTACCAGCCGGGTGAGCAGATGGCCGCCTCGTTCGCCTGGATATCGCTGAGGATGCGCTTGAGCGGTGCCTCGGCGACCTTCACGGTGATATCCAGCTTGTGGAAGGCATCCATGGTTTTCAAGAGCAGAAAGCCCTTGGGCTGGCCGTTCTCGGTATAGGAATAGGGCGGCTTGTCCCGATACTCGATCAGGACAGGTTCCTGCGCCAGCGCTGTGCCGGCAGCGATCAAGGCCAGAACGGCTCCCATCCCCCGCATTCCCTATGCTCCGCTAGGTTTAAACGCCCATCTTACCCAAGCGGGCGCATTGCTGTACTCATAGTAGGCGCCTGGGCCTGCGAGTGTGCGGATTATCCCGATATGGGTGGACTGTCGGGCACTGACTCAGTGCCGGCGGGGCGCATTTCGCACAGCCTTTGTGCGATGCTGCAAATCAAATGTTTCTAATGTGTTGATTTGAAACGAATGTATAGTTGGTATGCCTGTTGCCTTGTAGATGGCGACTTGGCGCAACGACGCGCTGCATTGAATGGACAGCTTCCTGCCAACGGCGGCAGGTGCAGTACGGACATCGGCGTCCGCCCATCGAGTGTCGGCCTAGGACTGTCAGGGTTCTTGCATGGGTGAAAAGTGCAGTACGAGCAGGCAGCGATTGTCGCCTCGGTGCATACAGATCGAATGATCGATGCTGACGGTTTGACGATAATGGTCGGCCGCGCCCAGGATGAAACCCTCGGCCAAGGCGCATAGCTTGCGTTCCGACCTGTAGCCCAAGCGCAGCGAGCCGTCCGGGACGGACTTGAAGTCGAATCGGGGCGGCGCGGCGCTGGGATAGAGCCGACGTACCTCGGGGTGGATGATGTCGTTCAGCGTCAGCAGGAAGGCGCGCGTGTCGGCATGGCCGAGAAAGAAACCACGATAGCGCTCGGCCAAGAGCGGAATGGCTGAGCGCCCGAACCAGCGCAATACCTCCCGCTTCGGCATGGACAAGACGCTTGCAGCCGCCTCGACCAGCCGGATCAGGTCGCCATCGTCGTAACCGGCGTGAGGCTGGTACGACGCCGTGATGCCGGCCACGCCGTTCATCTGGTACCAAGCCTCGACACCATGGGAACGGGTGATGACTTCTTCGAGCAGGTTAAAGACGATGCCTTGCACGCCTGGTCTCCCTGGCAACCACGCGCTGTATCGGTTCACGGCGCTATTGGAATCATAGGCCCTTTCTTGTTTGTCGTCGGGCTACTGGCCGACGCAGCACACAGCCAGTCCTGTAGTCCTCAGACCAATAACCGGTTGATCCATACCCGTTTCGCCAGCGTTTTACCCTGAGCCGATACCGCCCCGCTACCTCAAATGGGGTATGTATCTAGACACGCCTCACACGGAAATCGCATTGCGCGACGCGCATCAGCGGGCTATTAACAAAGAGCGCGCCCACAGAGGCTACCGATCAAGACCAATACGCGCATCGTTCAGGAGGATTCGCGCAATGCTCAACGCACTACTTTCCTCCACCGCCAATGGGGTGGAGCGAATCCACTTCCATTTCAATGTGCAGGTCTCGCCGTACGACATCCGGGGCGTCGATTGAATCAGTCATCCCGAGAGGTCGGATCGTGACGGCAAAGGCTGCTGATTGCCACATGAACGACGTGCGATAACCCATATCTGCGAAATCGACTATGCCATCCCACATTTGCGCACAGAAGAATTGCCTGGTTGTCGACGATTTCCGAGGCATGCGCACCCTGCTTCGCGACATGCTGCGTGAATGCGGAGCAACCACCATCGAGCTCCTGGGGACGGCGAAGGAAGCTTTGCGTGCCATGCAGGGCATGCCCGTAGACGTTGTGCTCTGCGGCGATCTCGACGTGGCGCAGGGGCAGAATGGACAGCAGTTGCTGGAAGAGGCCAAGCACCTGGAATTGGTTGGGCCGAGCTGCATCTGGATGATGGTGTCGGCCGACAAGAGCCCGGAAGGCATCATGGGCTCGCTGGAGTTTCAGCCGGATGCCTATCTGCTCAAGCCCGTTACCATCAATTTACTGCAGGATCGGCTGGAGAAGATTTCGAAGCGCAAGCAGGCATTCGGGCAAATCAATACGGCCGTGTTGAAGAAGAACTACCGGCGCGCCGTTCAACTGTGCGACGAACAGATGGCGTACGACAAGGTACACGCCATTGAATTGCTGCAGATCAAGGGGCAGATGCTCGCACTCGCCGGCGAAGTCGACGCCGCCCAGGTGCTGTTCGAACAGGTGCTCAGCATTCGGGAGCTGCCCTGGGCACGGACAGGCCTGGGGCGGATCTGCTACGACCAGCGCGACTATGAAGCGGCAATTGCGCACTTTCGACGCTGCATCGACTTCAACCGCCTCTATCTCGACGCCTACGACTGGCTTGCCAAAGCCTTGCAGTGCAACGGCGAAATCAAGGAAGCGGAGGAGGTGCTCGCAAGCGCCCTCAAAATGTCACCGAATTCCACCCGACGCCAGGCCAGGTTGGGCGAATTGGCGTACAAGCGCGGCGATTTTGCGGGTGCCGAAGCCGCGTTTCGCAAGAGCATATCGGTTGGCGAATACTCGGTCATGAAGACGCCGGACGCCTATGTCGGGCTTGCAAAATCCTGTAGCGCAACCGGTAAGACGGCCGAAGCGCACGCGGTACTTCGGACGCTGCAGAAGCAGTTCGATTCGGAAGATGCGCTGCTGCGGGCGAAATCGACGGCTGGCATGCTGTTCCGCGACGAGAAGCAAAAAGACAAGGCAGACGCGCTGGCCGACGAAGTCGACCTTATGGTGAACCGCTCCTTCACCAAGTTCGATCACCGGGCCAGCCTGGAGGCAGCCCACTTCCTTATTGCTACCGAACACACCGAAAGCGCCGTGGGGCTGTTGCGTCACCTGGTCGTCAATAACCACGACGACAAGCCGCTGCTCGCCGAGGTCCAGGGCATTTTCACTGGTGCCGGCCGGGAGCAAGAGGGCACGACACTGATTGCAGACTGCCAGCGCGAGGCCAACGAATTGATGAACACGGGCGTATTGCTTGCACGCGGCGGCAAGCTGGAGGAGGCCGTTGCCGCGATGCGCAGCGCGAAAACGGCCCTGCCCGGCAACGGACGCGTATTGCTCAACTTTGTGCATGTCGCCTTGCTTTATCTGGATCACTTCGGCGTGGATCCGGCGTTGATCAACGAAAGCCGCGAGGCACTGAACGCGACGCGGCGCATCGTGCCGGGCGACAAGCGGATATCGCAGCTGGCGCACCAGATTGAAGAGTTGGAAGACCAATTCAAATGAGTCATGCGGCATAGGTGCGCCGGCTGTACGCAGTCGAGCGGCTTGCACCGTGTGACCAGACACAAGAGCAGGTTAGGGAGGAAGGAACGTGGATTACCAAGCGTTGGAAACACGATGCTGTGTGTGGCCACCGATCGAGCAAGGACGGTCTGACGTCCTGGCGAGTGACATGGCTGGCGCGGCTGCCGGCCACGTACCGGCATATGTTGCACCGAGCCAGGAAGTGACCTGATCCATGAACAACTTTGGACAAGCGCGTTCCACCGCGGCTAAGGATTGGCTGGACGACAACGGCGACAAGCTCCCGGGCTTCAATTTCTCGTTCACGCAGACCGTCGGCAAGATTGCGTGGGACAAGATCGCCTACGACGAACTGGCAAAGGTGATCGACACCAACCTGAGCTGTGTCGCGCGCGTGCTGCAGATTGCAAATTCGCCATTCTTCGGATTGAACAAGCGTGTGGCGTCTGTGCGCGATGCCCTGACCGTATTGGGCATGGCATCGGCCCGCAACGTGATCACGAGTGGCTGTCTGCTCGAAAGCGTCGGGGCCACTGAAGACAATCATCTGATCGCCGACGTGGTCACGCATAGCGTGATTGCTGGCAGTGTTGCCAAGATGATCGCGTCGACGTTCAACGCCGGCGAAGGCCATGCATTCACCGCGGGGCTCTTGCATGACGTAGGGAAACTGACGCTGCTGGTCCGGGCGCCGCAGGAGGCCAACGGCCTATACAAGGCTACCGAGCAGATGACAGACAAACAGATGATGTACAGTGAAGTTGGCCTCTTTGGCTTCGATCATGCCGAGCTGGCAACCGAGATGCTGCATCGATGGCGACTGCCTATGGAAATCGTCGATGCCGTGGCCAGCTACCATCAGTACGAGTCGTTGAAAGAGCCGCTGCAGCGTGTCGTTTGCATTGCAGACTGCATGGCGCAATACGTGCAGCACACGCATGCCGACCGTGCAGAGGCAGCAGCAACCAAGCGGAGCCATCTGGACGCATTGGACGTGCCTGGCTCGCTCATCGACGGGGTTTGCGAGCGCGTGGTACGCGAACTCGGCAAGCAGCTTTCTTATTCTGGTGAAAATCCATGAACCACACCACAGAAGATATGAATTCGGCCGAGAGTGCGCGCCAGCCCGCCTTGTTGTTTGTGGATGATGAGGAAAACATCCTTTCATCGATGCGGCGGCTCTTTCGTGGGCGACCTGTGCAGCTGGCAACGGCCTTGAGCGGTGCCGAGGCGCTGGCGTACCTGGAAAAGCATGAAGTGGACGTCGTCGTATCCGACATGCGCATGCCGCATCAGACCGGGGCGGAGCTGCTGAGTATCGTCAAGGACAGATGGCCTTCGACCATGCGCATCATTCTGACCGGTTACGCCGAGGTCGATGACACGCTGGCAGCGATCAACGAAGGCGAGATTTATCGCTACGTACTCAAGCCTTGGGACGATATTCACTTTATCTCCGTCGTCGAGGGCGCCATCGAAGTCAAGGCGATGCGCGACGAACAGGCTCGCCTGCAGCGCCTGGTGCGCCGCCAGAATCGTGAACTGGCCGACCTGAACGCTGTGCTTGAGCGAAAAGTCGAGCAGCGTACCGCCGAGTTGCAGGCGGTCACTCGCCAGCTCGCGTTCGCCAACGACAACCTGAAAAAGGGCTTCGTCACCTCGATCAAGACCTTCACCTCGCTGATCGAAATGCGCAGCGGCAGCATGGCCGGCCACTCACGCCGCGTTGCCGATCTCGCCAAGCTCATCGCAACGCAAATGGGGCTCGTCGAGGCCGAAGCGCACGAGATCATGGTGGCAGGGCTGATTCACGATGTGGGCAAGCTGGTGCTGGGCGACCATCTCATTGAGGTCCCCTACTCGCAACTTTCAAACACCGATCGCCAGGAGTTTGAAAAGCATACGATCAACGGCCAAGCGGCGCTGATGGCCATCGACCAGCTGCAGGGCGCGGCCGTGTTCGTCCGTCATCATCACGAACGATTCGACGGGAAAGGCTATCCGGATGGCCTTGCTGAAGAAAGCATCCCGCTTGGCGCCCGCATCCTTTCCGTCGCCAACGACTTCGACGCGCTGCAGATCGGTACGCTCGAAGATCGGCCGCTGACGCGGGAGGACGCGATAAGAACGATCCGCAGTCAATCCGGAAAACGCTACGACCCGGAAGTGGTCGATGCATTCAGCGCCGTGATCAACGAACCCCAAGCCCCGACGGCAAAACCGGAGACCCCTGCGAGAAGCGGCGACCTGATCGTCGGCATGGTGCTGTCGAGGGACCTGAGTACGCATACCGGCATGTTGCTGCTGGCCGCCGACCATGTGCTGGACGAGCGCAATATCGAGCAAATCCAACAGTTCGAGAGAAGCGGCAAGCAGCCGCTGCCCATCTTTATCTACAAGCCGCAGGATGCCGAAGAAGAGGTCTGAATCCGCATAGCTCAATCGGCGCCGGATGATCCTACGCTGACCGGCCTACCAGCAGGCAGTGCGCGCGGGCTGCCCAGTAAGTGGACGAGGGTGGCGATGACGCCCAGCGCGATGCCCATCGCGACGACACCCGACCAGCCGAAGCGGGTCATCAGCCAGCCGCTGACCACGGTCCCAATCGCGCCGCCGAAGAAGGTGGCCGTCATATAGAGGCTATTGATACGGCCCTGGGCCTTCGGGTCTACGGCGAAGGCGCGGGTCTGGTTCGACACCAGGCCGGCCTGCACGCCAATGTCGAGCACGACGACGCCGATCACCAGCAGAGCCAGCGAGGCATCCGCACCCCAAAGCAGCAAATAGGCGAGCGTCACGATGCCGATACTGACCCCAACGACACGGCGCGCGCCGAGCCGGTCGGACACGCGGCCGCCCAGCGACGCAGCAAATGCCCCAGCTGCACCGATGATGCCGAAGCCGCCTGCCCAGGCGCTGCCAAGATGCCATTGCCCGGTCGCAAGCAGCGCCGCCAGGTTGACCCAGAAGGCATTGAAGCAGGCCCATAGCAGTGCTTGGACGAGCATGGATTCACGGATCGGCCTATGGTCCCGCGCCAGCGGCCAGAGCGACGCGAGCAGCCGGCCATAGGAGAGGTTTGTGGATGGTACGCCCTGCGGCAAGAGTGACGCTGCGGCGATCCAGACCGGCACCATAAAGGCTGCCTCCATGCCATATACCGCCCGCCAGCCATAGGTGGCGCCTACCACACCAGCGATAGTGCGGCCGAGCAGGATGCCAACCATAATGCCGCTGACGACCGTCCCCACCGAACGCCCGCGCTCCGTCGGCCGCGACATCACGGCCGCAAAGGGCACGAGCTGCTGCGGCACGCAGCTGACGATGCCAAGCCCGAAGGACGCTGCAATCAGCGTCCAGATGCTCGGCGCGATCGCGGCCGTGCTGGCAAATACGAAGGCAAGTGCGATCTGGCCCAGCACGAGCTTGCGCCTATCGAAGCGATCACCCAGCGG
>JAFAKZ010000298.1 GCA_019234745.1 Burkholderiales bacterium | reverse complement strand
CTACCAGGCAGACCGATCCAATTTCCAATCAGATTCGCAACACTCCGGAGAGAGACAACATATGAAACGCTTTGCCATCGCTCGCAGCGTCATCACCGCCGCCCTCGTGTCGGCCGCCTTCGCCCCGGCCGTACAAGCCGCCGGCAGTTTCTCGAACATGTACACCTTCGGCGACAGCCTGTCGGACGTGGGCGCGGAACAGGGCATGCAGGCACCGGGCGCACCGGTCTTTCCGCAGGGCAACCACTGGACCTATAACGGTGCACCGCTGTGGGACCAACTGCTGGCTGCGCAGTATGGCATCACGCTCGTCCCCAACAACGTAAACAACCCGACCCTGACCGCGCAGGGTAACGCCTATGCCCAGGGCGGTGCCGCCGCGTACGGCCCGGGCGACACGGGCGTTACTGGCATTGGCGACAATTTTCCGGCGCAGGTGCAAAGCTATCTGAACCAAAACGGCGGTAAAGCCGACCCAAACGCCCTGTACACGGTATGGATTGGCGGCAATGACGTGCAACCGGCCCTGCTTGCCGGTCAGGCTGTGTTGGCCGGCGGCGGTAGTGCGGCGGCGGCTCAACAGGCATCGCTCAACCGTATGAACCTTGCCCTCCAGAACACGGTTACCCAGGTCGGCCTACTCAAGAAGGACGGCGCCCAGCACATCATCGTGGCCAACCTGCCCAATGTGGGCCTGACGCCAGAACTCTTCAACGGCGTGGTCGGCGCAGCCGCTTCGCAAGTAGCCACGCAGCAAACGGCCGGCCTCGTAGCCGCCGGTATCGCTGGCGCCCTGGGCCAGGGCAGCAACCAGCAGCTCATCGGCCTCCTTACAGCCACCATCCAGTCCGCCACGACCAGCAATGCCGGTATGACGCAGATCGCCGGCTCTGCCGTGGCTGCGGGTCAGGCCCAGCTCAACGCTGCAACGGGCGCCACCAGCAACCTGGCTTACCAGTCGGCCGGCCGCGCGGCGGAAAGTACGCTGGCCTCGACCTACGCCCAAGTTGCGACAACGGCAGCACTGAACGCCCTCGTCAATAACCATATCATTAGTGCAGGTCAGGCTAGCCTGCTGGGCTCCGGCGTTACCAGTACGGTGTCCGCACAAATCTACGGCAGCCTGAATGGTCAGGTCTACGCTGGCTGGCAGCAGATTTCGGCTGCCGGCACGCAGCTGTCTTCGACCGTGTTCAACGCGGGCGAGCGCAATGCGCTGGCCAACTCGGGCGTGATCCAGGTCGACATCTACAAGCTGATGTCGGAAGTGTTCGCCAACCCAGGCAAGTTCGGCTTCGACAACGTCACGGGCTACGCCTGCCCGGCCGGCACGCCTGCCGACTTCTGTACCAGCAGCACGCCGGGCTTCGACAGTTCGAAGCGCTTCTTCTTCGCCGACCCGTTCCACCCGTCGCCTGCCGCTACGGCTGCCGTCGGCAACTATATGTATTCGATCCTGCAGGCGCCCTACTTTGCCGCGCAGCTACCCAACACGCAGCGCAACGCCGTGTTCACGACCGAGTCGGCGCTCGACAGCCGTAACATCCATGCACGCTCCGTCGGCGCGGTGGACGCCATCGCCAGCTTCTCCGGCGTGAACAGCCAGCTGAGCGCCAACAAGGACTACCTCGGCAGCAGCGACAACAACTCCTCGCTGACCCTAGGCGCCGACATGCAACTGGCCAACCACTATTCGCTGGGCGTGGCCGTCAGCTCGGTCAAGGGCGACGTCAACTTCGACAACGCTGGCGGCAGCTTCCGCGCAGCCGACTACATCATGACGTTCTTCAACCGCTACGAGAACGGCCCGTGGACCTTGAACAGCGACGTGTTCTTCGGCAGCACCCGCTATAGCAGCATCCACCGCAATGTGACGCTAGGCGCCTACACCCGCACGGAAAACGGCGAGACGTCCGGCAACCAGGCCGGCCTGCGCCTGGTCGGCAGCTACGGCCTGACGCTGGGCACCACCACCATCGCCCCGACGCTGAGCATCGCGTACCGCGAAGGCAAGGTGAACGGCTATCAGGAAACGTCGGCCGACAGCATGCCGGGTGCGCCGTCCAGCACCGATATGCAGTACGGACTGCAGCGCGTCGACTCGCTGCTGGTCGGCGCCGGCGTGAAGATCGATGGCGTGGCTGGCGTCTTCAAGCCCTACGGTTCGCTGATGTACTTCAACGATTCCGAGGGCAAGAACTACCACGTGAGCGCCGGCCTCCTGGATGGCACGTCCATGTTCGATACCACGGTCTCGAACCCGGACCATTCCTACGGTGTGTTCAACATCGGTACGCGCGTCGACCTGAGCAAGACGGTCAACGCCTTCGTTGGCTACACCTACAAGAGTGGTCGCTCCAACGCGAAGACGGACTACTACTCGCTGGGCATGCAGGCTGCCTTCTGATCGGGCCTCACTGCCGTACCAAGAACAAACCCCGCCTCGGCGGGGTTTGTTTTTCTGCGCCATTGTTGCTTAGGGAAGCGCTTCAAAAGGTGGCAATCTGAAACCTCAGCTTTCGCCCGGCGGAGCCGTGCGCTTTGGGTCGCTGGAAAATCAACGAGTTATCGCTGGTTGATTCCACTCCCCCGCCCTCGTGACGTGGATGTCGGAGCGAAGCGACATACAGCCACGGGATGCCCTTGCGGTACCGCCGTACCCGTAAAGGGCATGCCGTGGTTCTAAAGCCGCTAAAGCGGCAAGAACCACGCACGGAGCCTCGCTGACGCTCGAAAGTGGACTTTTGCAGCGCTTCCTTAGTGACATGAGCGCATCATTCATCACCCCATCGCTCTGCCCGCTGCACGACCACATTATCGACCGCCAGATAGTTGCCGTTGCTCGCGCTGGTACCCTGCAATGTCAGCGTGGTCCGCTCAGAAATCGCCATAAAGGTGAAATGCTCGCGGTCCCAATTGGTAGCCGGGTCGATGCTCGACGTGAAGTCTTGTACTGCCGTGCCCGCGCTCGCGCGCAGCATGGAAGGTGACGTACCCCAATGGCCAAGGCTGAATGAAACGGAGTAATAATGCCCGCGGTGCGTAGCGAAGGTCTGCGCAATACCGCTCCACGGCGTACTGCCGTGATAACCCGCCAGATCGACATAGTATTGGCCGTGCGCCGCCGGGATCCATGGATTCTTCGGCCCCAGCCAGGCGACGTCTAGATTGGACGGATTGATAATTGTCCAGCCCGTC
>JAFAKZ010000231.1 GCA_019234745.1 Burkholderiales bacterium | reverse complement strand
CGGCAAGATCATCGTGGGGCGTGAGGCCGACCAGCCCATTTTCCTCGACCAGGTGGCCGATGTGGTGGACGGCGAGGCGGAGCGCACCTCCATCTCGCGCCTGAACGGCCAGTCCTCCATCAATATCGATATCCTGCCCATCCAGGGTGCCAATATCGTCGAGCTGGGTGACGGTATCAAGAAGTCGGTAGCGGACCTGAAGGCGCGCCTGCCGGCCGATGTGGAACTGACCGTCACCCAGTCCAATTCCGACGACATCAAGACCGCGCTGGAGCAGACCAAGGAGACGATCATCGAGGGCGCTGCGCTCACGATCCTGATCGTGTTCATGTTCCTGCATTCCTGGCGCAGCACCGTCATCACGGCCCTGACCTTGCCCATTTCCGTGATTGCGACCTTTATCGTGGTCCACGCCATGGGCTTCTCCCTCAACATGCTCACGCTGATGGCGCTGAGCCTGTCGATAGGCCTGTTGATCGACGACGCCATCGTGGTGCGCGAGAACATCGTGCGCCACCTTGGGATGGGAAAGACTCATATCCAGGCGGCGCTGGAGGGTACGCAGGAGATCGGCCTCGCCGTGCTGGCGACGACCTTCGCCATCGTCGTCGTATTCGTGCCCGTGGCCTTCATGCACGGCATCATCGGCCGCTTCTTCTACCAGTTCGGCATCTCCGTGGCCGTGGCCGTGCTGGTGTCGCTGTTCGTCAGCTTTACGCTCGATCCGATGCTCTCGTCCGTGTGGGAAGATCCGGAAGCGACGCGCTTCAAGTACGCACCCTGGTTGGGCCGCCTGATGGCGCGCTTCGAGATGCTGATCGAGGCTGCTCACCGCATCTACGACCGCATCCTGCGCCTGGCCCTGCGCAACCGCTGGAAGACGCTGGGCCTGGCCATGCTCGTGTTTCTCGCCAGCCTCTTCCTGACTCCCTTCATCGGCACGGAATTTGCGCCGCAAACGGATTCGGGCTTTATCTTCGTGCAGGTGAATACGCCCGTGGGTTCCAGCCTGGAGTACACGGACGCCAAGGTGCGCCAGGTGGAGGATGCGCTCAAGCAGTTCAAGGACATCGAGTTCGTGCAAACCACGGTTGGCACGGGCAACGGCAAGAACTACGCGGAAATTGGCCTGAAGCTGGTGGATCGCAAGCTGGTCAAGCGCCGTTCGCAGCAGGAGCTGGAGACGCAGATTCGCCATACGATCTCGTCCATCGCCGGCCTCGAACTGTCTGTCGGTGGCGACAAGCAGATCTTTATCTCCATCCTCGGGCCGGACGAGGCCAAGCTGAAGGAGATCGCCGCCGATATGTGGAACAAGATGGCGAAGATCAAGGGTATTGCTGACTTGGAAAGCAGCGAGAAGGCCGCCAATCCGACCGTCTCCGTACGCATCGACAACGAGGCGGCCAGTGACCTTGGCCTAAGCACCTCGCAGATCGGCCATACGCTGCGTCCTCTCGTATCGGGCGACACGATCTCGCATTGGCTGGCTCGCGACGGCCAGAACTACGACGTAATCGTGCAGCTGCCGCAGGCGGGCCGCCGCTTGTCGTCGGACCTGGGCGACCTCTACCTGACCAGCACCAAGCGTAAGCCCGACGGTACGCCGCAGCTGGTGCCGCTGCGTCAGGTAGCGAGCTTTATCGATACGACGAGCCCCACGCAGCTCAAGCGCCTGGATCTGCAGCGCCGTATCTCGCTCTACGCCAATGCGGAAGGCCGCCCCTCGGGCGACGTGGGCAAGGACGTGCAGAAGCTCATCAAGGAGGCGAACCTGCCCCCGGGCTACCGTTTCGAGACGGCCGGCCAGCAGGCCGATATGCAGGATGCCTTCACGGCCTTCGTCGGCGCGATAGGCCTTGCGATCCTCTTCATCTACTTCATCCTGGCCTCGCAGTTCGGCAGCTTCCTGCAGCCCGTGGCCATCATGTTCTCGCTGCCCTTCTCGCTCACGGGCGTGTTGATCGCCTTGCTGGTGACGCACACCACGCTCAATATCTTCTCCATGATCGGCCTGATCATGCTGATGGGCCTGGTGGTGAAGAACGCCATTCTGTTGGTGGACTTCGCCAACCGAGCGCGGGACGAGGGCCGCGGTGTGCACGAGGCCTTGCTGGAAGCGGGCCAGGTGCGCCTGCGGCCGATCCTGATGACGACGGCGGCGATGATCTTCGGCATGCTGCCCATGGCGATCGGGGCCGGTGATGGCGGCGAAACGCAGGCACCGATGGGCCGTGCCATCATCGGCGGCGTGATCACCTCGACCTTGCTGACGCTGGTGGTCGTGCCAGTGCTGTACAGTTTCCTGGATGGCTTTATGCACCGCCTGCGCAAGCGGCGCGAAGCGGGTGCTGTGCAGCCCGCCGTACAGCCGGAGCCGCTTTTGCAACCCGTTGAGCAAATGGCAGGAGCCCTGCCGGACGATTGAGTCGCACTATGTCTCACTCTTCAAGCAATTCTGAGCAATTTGACGCGTGCGAGACCGCGGTCGACGACACGGAGGAAGGCATCATGCAGTTTTTGAAGAAGCGTAAGTTGTGGGTGATAGGCGCGACCTGCATACTGATTGCAGGCGCCGCGGCATTCGCGCTGACCGGCAGCAAGGGCCCGGGCGCGGGTAAGGACGGCAAGAGCGGGCCGTCGCAGCTTGAGTTCGCCGCGGCCGACCTGGCGCAGGTGCAGATGCGTTCGCTGAACCAGGCCATCCCCGTGACGGGAACGCTCAAGCCCCTCAACCACACGACGCTGAAGTCCAAGATCG
>JAFAKZ010000338.1 GCA_019234745.1 Burkholderiales bacterium | reverse complement strand
CAAGCCGGCGGCTGGTGCGGCCACAGCACCCAAGGCGGCACCGGCTAAGCGCACTGCGAAGCCGGCAGCCGATGCTGCGACTCCGCCCAAGGCAACAACGGCAAAGCGTAGCAAGGCAGCCAAGAAGGAATAAAGCGCACTATGGCCGTGCTGGCATGGTCCCATCTCGAATGCTACGAATGGCTTGATACGGCCATCTGGGTGTTCGATCTCACGCAGCAGCGCGTGTGTTGGGCCAATGCCGCGGCCTTGTCGCTATGGCGGGCAAAGAGCCTGAACGAGCTGATTGCGCGCGATATGTCCGACATGTCGCGCTCGGCCAGCATCCGGCTAGACAACCTGCTGCACGATGCTCTGCACAATGGCGTGGCGCACGAGGGCTGGGTCATCCACCCGCTCGGCCACCCTACGCAGGTGCAGCTCGCGGCCAGGGCCATCGAGTTGCCTGACGGTCAGCTCGGTCTCTGCTTCGAGGGCAAGGTGCCGGCCGAGCGCTATGATGCAGGCGCCATGCGGGGCGTAGAGGCTGTGCTGCATTTCTCTCTCGCCGTCGTCATGTTCGACCTGAACGGCCACGTGCTGATGCAGAACCCCTCGGCCTTGCGTGCTTTCCCGCAGCTTGCCGGGCAGGCCGGCAATGCTTTCGAACTGCTGTTGGATGATGCAGAAGAAGGGCTCCGCGCCTGGCAGGCCGCCATCGAAAATGGTGCCGACCAGGGCGAGCGCCTGTTCAATTCCAAGCCGCGCCCCCGCTGGTACTCCTACAGCCTGCATCGCGTGCTCGACCCCGTCAGTGGCGCCCCCGCCATGCTGTTGAGCGCCCAGGACGTGTCGGAACGCGTGCTGTCCGAGCAGAAATTCCGCGTGTTGTTCGAGCAATCGGCCAACCCCATGCTGCTGTCCGATCCGGCCACGGGGCGCATCGTCGATTGCAACCGAGCGGCCGCGCAGGCCTTGCGCCTGGCGAGCCGGCGCCAGCTTATCCAGGCCAATCCCGTCGAGTTCTATCCCGAATACCAGCCAGACGAAGCGCTCTCCATCGACAAGGCCGCGCGCCTGGCGGACAAGGCGCTCAAGCGGGGTTGGCAGCGCTACGAATGGATGTTCCGCCGCGCCGATGGCGGCGAGCTGCTGGTGGAAGTCACGCTCTCGCCCGTCCAGCTGGGCGACCAACCCTTGCTGCTGGCCGTGTGGTATGACCTGTCGTTCCGGCGCCTGATCGAACGGCAGCTGACGGATGCGAAAGAGGTGGCGGAGACGGCTAACCGCGCCAAGAGCCTGTTCCTGGCCAATATGAGCCACGAAATCCGCACGCCGCTCAATGCCATCGTGGGGATGACCGGCCTCCTGTTCGATACGGAACTGAGCCAGACGCAGCGGCAATGGCTGGACGTGATCCGCTTTTCGTCCGAGGGGCTGGTGGACCTGGTGGGCGATATCCTGGATTTTTCACGTATCGAGGCGGGCAAGCTGGCGCTGGAGACGCGCGCTTTTGATCTACGCGCCCTGATGGCACGCACGGTAGAGCTGCTGCGCTTCCGTGCCGAAGAAAAAGACCTGGCCCTGAATCTGACCATGGATGTGGCCGTGCCGCGCTGGGTGGAAGGCGACGAAGGACGGCTGCGCCAGGTGTTGGTGAACTTGCTGGGCAACGCGGTCAAGTTCACGAGCCACGGCCAAGTGCTGTTGACAGCCAGTGTGCTGGAGGAGATACCCAACGGCGTACGTCTGCAATGCGCCGTGGAAGATACGGGCATCGGCATCGAGCCAGACAAGATCGACACTATCTTCGAAGCCTTCTCGCAGGCAGACGACTCGATCACGCGTCGCTACGGTGGCAGCGGCCTGGGGCTGACCATCTCGCGCAAGCTGCTGCTTGCGATGGGCGGCGATTTGCGCGTGGAAAGCGAGCTGGGTACGGGCAGCGTGTTCACCTTCCACCTGCCCCTGGCGCTCAGCGCGGAGCCAGTCGAGGCGGAACCGCCGCAGCCGGAGCACAAATTGTGCGGGCCGCTGCGCATCCTGCTGGCTGAAGACAACCCGATGAATGAAAAGCTTGCACTGGCGCTGCTAGGTAGGGCTGGGCATCACGTTGTCGTCGCGCGCGACGGTCGCGAGGCGGTCGATGCCTATCTGGCGGGCAGTTTCGAGCTGATTCTGATGGATATGCAGATGCCCGTCATGGATGGCCTGCAGGCAACGGTCGCCATCCGCGCATTGGAAGAAGTCGGCCGGTTGGAGCGCACGCCCATCGTCGCCATGACAGCGAACGTGATGCCGGAGGACCGCCAGCGCTGCTTCGAGGCGGGTATGGACGAGTTCCTGAGCAAACCCATCTCGCTACCCAAGCTGCATCAGATCCTGGCCAATGTCGCACGGCTGCACGACGCGGCCACCGCTGAGGGGGGCGAGGCCTTGCCGGCAGAGCAGGGGCCGTCCTTGCTGTTTGATCTGGCCGCCGCCATGGCAGCTTGCGGGGGCAGCCGCTCCTTATTGGAGGACTTGGCCCAGCTGTTCGAATCTGAGTGGCCAGGACGCCGCACGCAATTGGAAAATGCTGCCATGACGGGCGATGCCGCCATGCTGGCACGCCATGCCCATACGCTCAAAGGTAGCTTTGGTGCGCTAGCATCGGTCGCGGGGGCGGATGTCGCGCTGGAGGTTGATATGCGGGCCAAGGCCGGCGAAATTAGCGACGACGATGTTGCGAAGTTGCTCGATGCAGGTGACGCCCTATGCCGCGAGCTGTCCAGCTGGCGTAATAATGGTTCTTAGGAGCCTGCCGAGATCTATCCTAAGCCGCGCAGCAGTTGGTCCAGCTTGTTGCGATATTCGTTGCTGATATCGGTCAGGCGGACGCCCGTGCGAAACTCGCCCATGGAGCCCACCAACGACGAGTAGGCCGGCTTGCCGTGCACTTCCACGTAAGACACGCTGATATGCATCGCGTCAGGAATCTGCAGTACGATGCGATAGGTGATATGCGGGAATAGCTGTTCCTTGCAGAACAGCGAAACACCCTTCTGTGCGACTTCGGTGGCTAATCCCTGGATGATCTTGTCCGGCTGGTTTTGCGGAATGATTGCCGCTTTCCAGCGTACCAAACGACGCCCTGAGGTGCGTTGATCGAACATGTGCCACTTTCTTTGTCGGTATATGGTTTGATTTTAGAGGATGCAACCTCCACTTCATAGTGATGGCCTGAAATTGTGCTGGTTGCGGTGCCGTCACAACCACCGTGGTAAGCTGCTTATCAGTTTAGTTGGGAGGAACCCATGTATTTTGTCGATCGTTCAATTGCAGTCATCAAACCGAAGAAGCCGTTCCTGGACTGGTTGAACAAGTTGCCGGAAAACGAGGTCGTGCTGAGCCTCGAGGATATCCGCAGCGATTGCACGGTCCTGATGATTCCTGAAATCAACGAGCAGGAAGACGGCATCGCCTATATCGACGACATCGCCGACAAGGTCTTCGCGATGGAACTTGCGTCGTGGACGCAGGACGAAAAGCTGTGGCCGAAGTCGCGCAACCTCAAGACTTTCTGGGAGTGGTTCGACGTCGAGATCCACACGGTGCTGATGGATACCGTCGACCAGGATATACACAACAGCCCCACCGCCGACCACGGCCTCCACTAAGCGGGCCGCGGGCCGGGTCACCTAGAGGACTATCGATGTCACGCATTCTCGCCCTGATGCTCGCGAGCTCGCTCGCGGCTGCCGCCGTGCCGGAAGAAAATCAGCAACTGTTCAATGTCGTCAGTCTCTCTGCCTCGGTGCACCGCGACGTGCCGAACGATCAGGCGAGTGCCGTGCTGTATGTCGAGTCGACCGATAGCGACCCCGTTGCGCTGGCAGATCGTACCAATGCCGCGGTAGCGGCCGGTTTGAAGCTGGCCAAGGCTTACCCGGCCGTCAAGTCGCACGCGGGCACAAACAACACCTACCCGGTGTACGGCAGCAACAACAAGCAGAATGGCTGGCGGGCGCACGCCGATATCCGCCTGGAATCGACGGACGTGAAGGCACTGGCCGACCTGGTAGCCAAGCTGCAGACCAATATGCAGCTGGGCGGCATCACCTTTAGCCTGTCTTCAGCCACCAAGGACCAAGTGGATTCGGCACTGATCGACGAGGCGATCAATGCTTACCGCGTGCGCGCCGATATCGTGCGCAAGAGCCTGGGTGGCAAGAGCTATCGCATCGTGAATATGAACGTCAATACACAGGACGGTGGTACGCCGCGCCCCATGATGGCGTTCCGTGCGGAGAGCAAGCTTAGTTCCGTCGCAGCGCCGCCGCTGGATGCCGGCGAATCGCAGATCAATGTGGAAGTGACCGGCTCCATCCAGGTCCAGTAGGCGTGAAGTCGACACCAGCCCTGCGGTTCACGGTAGCGCCGTCGCGCCTGGCGCTGGCAGGGCTTGCA
>JAFAKZ010000016.1 GCA_019234745.1 Burkholderiales bacterium | reverse complement strand
ACCTAATGCGCCACGTCGATTCGCGGTAAATTCAGTCCTGGCCTCATTCAAGCGGCGCACCATAGGAAAACCATGCTGTTGCACGGAATCGACTTCACCAGCCGCCCTCGCCCGAGCAAACCGATCACGGTGGCGAGGGGTCGGCTCGTCGGCGATGCCGCCGTTGTACTGGACCAGTTGGAGCCGTTCGAGAGCTTTACCGAATTCGACGCCTTCCTGCGCCGACCTGGCCCGTGGCTGGCCGCCTGCGACTTCCCATTTGCACTGCCTTCGCCACTGCTTGCATTTCTGGACTGGCCGGCCGCCTGGGAGCCAGTACTCAAGCGCCTGATCGCCTATCGCAACGCGTCAGACGGCCGCGAGCGCTTGAAGACGCTATTCAAGTCCTACTGCGACGCGCATGAAACGCCAAACAAGTTCGCGCACCGCGCCGTCGATATCCTGGCGCGTTCCAGTTCGTCCATGAAATGGGTAAATCCGCCAGTGGCGTGGATGCTGCTGGAAGGTACGACGCGCCTGCTTGAATCCGGCGTGCATCTGCCTGGCCTGCATGAGGGCGATGCGCAGCGCGTGGCCGTGGAAGCCTATCCGGCCCTGTTGGCGCGGGCGGCGATAGGTGACGCCAGCTATAAGAGTGATACGAAGGCCAAGCAGACGGCGGAGCGCCACGAGCGGCGCAAGGTGATCGTTGCTACGCTAGTCGATGGCTCGAATCCACTCGGCCTACGCTTGGCGTTTTCTAATGCGGTACAGGAGCGAGCATTGCTGGACGACGCCAGCGGCGATCAGTTGGATGCTGCGTTATGCCTGATGCAGGCGGCGTGGGCGGCGCAGCGAGCAGATGCCAACTTTGGATTGCCCAAGGATATTGCACCGGAGGGGTGGATCGTGACGGTACTCGGCGTCACTCCGTAGGGCGCAATCCCCGAAGGGTATTGCGCCGAACGAGAATGCGCCACATCGATTCCACGTCGTGTGCATCTTGCATACGGCGCAATACCCTTCGGGGATTGCGCCCTACCATGCCTGCCTTGCCTTACGCGACCGCCCTGCGCTGTTCCGTCTGCGCCAAGGCCGGACGATACACCTCGCCTATCATCAGGATGGCAGGGCCAACCAGTTCCCACGACGCAGCTTGCGGCAACTCGGCCAGGGTCATCGCCCATTCGCGCGAATTGGGCAATGAGGCGTTTTCTACGATCAGGATAGGCGTATTGGAAGCCATGCCGCCTTCCAGCAGCGCCTGTGCAATAGCAGCCGACTGCTTCACGCCCATATAGAGCACGGCTGTGTCAGCAGCGAGCACGGGCTTCACCCAATCGCTCGCGTGCTCGCCCTCGCCCACGCGGGCCGTGGCAAACAACACGTTGCGCGCGAGACCACGGCTGGTGAGCGAGATGCCTGCGTCGGCGCTAGCGGCCAGGGCGGCCGTAATGCCGGGCACGATCTCGGCCGTGATGCCCGCTTCGGCCAACGCGTCCAGCTCCTCCTGCGCGCGGCCGAACAGCATGGGGTCGCCGCCCTTGAGGCGCACGACGCGCGGGTATTTGCGCGCAGCGTCGATCAGCATCTTGTTGATGAAGCGCTGGGCGGTAGACGCCTTGGCGCAGCGCTTGCCCACGTCGATGAGCACCGCCTGCGGGCAGTAGGCAAGCATTTCAGGCTGCACCAGCGCGTCGTACAGCACGGCATCGGCCTGCTGCAGCAAGCGCATGCCGCGCACGGTGATCAGGTCGGCGGCGCCTGGGCCTGCGCCTATCAGGTGGACAGTCGCCATCTCTTTATGCCGGCCTCCGGCGGAATAAGGGCAGCGCTTCGTGTACGGCGCCCTGGTAGAACTCGGTGAAGTCGTCCAAGCCCTTGGCCGCTTCCACCACGTCCTTGTCGGCGCGCACTTCGAAGGCATCGAAACCGCAACGGCGAAGGTAGAACATAGTGTCCTTGATGATGTCGCCGACGGCGCGCAATTCGCCCTTGAAGCCATAGCGCTCGCGCAGCAAACGACCGATGGAGAAGCCGCGGCCGTCGGTAAAGGCGGGGAAGTCCACGGCAATGATGGCGACCTTGGCTGCATCTGCGCCCAGTTGCTCCGGTTCGTCGTCGGGCTTGAACCAGATGCCCACGTCAGCTCGACTGACCAACTCGTCGCGACGTTCCAGCCAGTCCGCAAGCGGCAGCAGCGTATGCGCGGGCACGGCGTCGTCGCAGGTCTCCGCCACGCGCAGCCAGCGGTTAGCGACGATGGCGCGCTCGCCCGTCGCACGGTTCAACACCACTACGTGCGGCGACCTACCCATGGGCGCGCTCCTTCTGGTAAACGCGCGCCTTGAACGGGTCGATGCCCACGCGGTCGACCACGTCGATAAAGCGCTCGTCGCCCTCGCGCAGTTGCAGGTAGACGTCGAGAATCTGGCTGATCACTTCCGGCATATCGTCCTGCGCGAAGCTCGGGCCGATCACCTTGCCGAGCGTGGCCTCGTGCCCCTGGCGGCCGCCCAGCGACACCTGGTACCACTCGGAACCATTCTTATCGACGCCCAGGATGCCGATATTGCCCACATGGTGGTGGCCGCAGGCATTC
>JAFAKZ010000011.1 GCA_019234745.1 Burkholderiales bacterium | reverse complement strand
CGACTTGGGCGGGGCGAGCACAACGCCGTCCCGTACGATGAAGATGTTGCTTGCTGCCCCTTCCGTCAACCACCCGTCACGAAAATAAATCGTCTCGGCACAGCCGGCGCGCTTGGCGCGCTCGCGCATGAGTACGGCGGGCAGGATGTTGAGCGACTTGATATCGCAGCGCAGCCAGCGGAAATCCACATGGCTGATGGCGCGCACGCCGCGGGCCTTCAGCTCCGCGCTCGGCGTGACCATGGGCGAGGGGTTGACCAGGATGGTGGGCGCAACGCCCTCGGGGAAGGGGAACTCGCGCTCACCCGCGTTGCCGCGCGTCACATGCAGGTAGACGGACTGGTCGTCGTAGCTCTGCAGCGCGATGACACCCTCGATGATGCTGCGCCACTCGGCCCGTGTATGCGGGTTGGGCAGCTCGATGCTGGCGAGGCTCACGTCGAGCCGCGCCAGATGCTCGTCCAGGCGGAAGGGATTGCGCGAGTAGACGGGGATGACTTCGTACACGCCGTCGCCGAACAGGCAGCCGCGGTCGAGCGCCGAAATCTTGGCGTCCTCCGCTTTCATAAACTGGCCATTGAGGTAGAGCATCGCGCTTTCCTTCGCCTAGGACCGCACGGTAAACGCGGTCAATCCGGCAATCAGTTGAACGGCGATCAGTTAAACCAGAGGCGCACGCTGTCGGCCATGCGGCCGAACATGCCGGCTTGCGGCACGGCCTTGAGCGCCGTCAGCGGCAGTTCGCCCAGCGGCTGGCCGTCCAGCGTGAGCTTGACGCTGCCGATGGTTTGGCCTGCGGCAATCGGGGCGATCAGCTTGGCGGGGGCAACTACCTGGGCCTGCACGCGCGAGGCGGCGCCCTTGGTCACCGTCACGAACTGGTCGCGGTCGAAGCCCAGTGCCACGGCCTGGTCCTGGCCCTTGAACACGCGCACCTGCGCCACCGACTGGTGGGCGCTGTAGAGCTTGGGCGTGTCGAAGAACTGCACGCCGTAGCCCAAGAGCTTGGTGCTGTCGTCCGAGCGAGCGCCTTCCGACGGCGTGCCCAGCACGATGCTGATCAGACGGCGACCGTCATGCTTCTTGGTGGCCACCAGGCAGTAGCCCGCTGCATCCGTATGGCCCGTCTTCATGCCGTCCACTTCCGGGTCGCGGAACAGTAGCTGATCGCGGTTGGGCTGGTTGATATTGTTGTAGCGGAATTCCTTCTGCGAAAAGATCGGGAAGAATTCCGGGAAGTCGCGGATCACGGCGGCGGCCAGGATTTCCAGGTCGTGCGCCGTCGTATAGTGCTGCGGGTTGGGCAGGCCGGTGGCGTTCATGAAGTGGGTAGACTTCATGCCCAGGCGTGCCGCCTCGCGGTTCATCATCTCGGCGAACACTTCTTCACTACCAGCGATGCCTTCGGCCAGCGTCACGCAGGCGTCATTGCCGCTCTGCACGATCATGCCCTGGATCAGCTCATTGACCGTGGCGGGGCGCTTCGGGTCCAAGAACATGCGCGAACCTTCCGTCTTCCAGCCCTTTTGCGAGACGGTGAACTGCTGGTCGAGCTTGATGCGGCCTTCGCGCACGGCTTTGAAGGTCAGGTAGGCCGTCATCATCTTGGTGAGCGAGGCCGGCTCGATACGGGCATCCGGGTCGTGCGCGGCCAGCACGGTATGGCTGGTTTCGTCGACCAGCAAATAGGCGCGGGCGGAGACTTCCGGTGCGGGTGGAACGGACAATGCAGCGAGCGAGGGCAGCGAGGTGAGCGCTGCCAGCGAAAGAATGAGGGATTTCATGTGGATCAGGGGGTTCGGATCGAACGGGAGGGTGGAATTATATAGGCAATCGCGCCTGGGCAATGCGGAAAACGGCAATATGGTAATGCTGATTTAGGTCGATCAGCCCCAAGCCGCGCGTAGCAAGGCCACGCCTTGGCCGCCTAGCGCTTGGGCCTGGGCCACGTCCTCCCTCCGCAGGCCACCTATGCCGTAGACCGGCATAGGCCAGCCGCGTTCCACCAGTTTGCCGAAGCCTTCCCAGCCCAAAATGGGGCCGCCCGGGTGGGTGAGGGAGGGTAGTACGCTACCGAGCACGGCGTAGTCGATGCCCAGCTTGGCGGCGTGGGCCAACTCGTCCAACGTGTGTACGGAAGCGCCGCACCACGTCTCGGGACGTTCTGTGCATTGCATCAGCACGCGTGCAGGCATGTGCACGCCGTAGGCCCCCAACTGCGCGGCACGTTCCGGCGTGCCGTGTACCATAAGGTGTAGGCCGGGATGGTCTGCCTGGAGGCGGCGGGCGACAGCGGCATAGGCTTCGTCCACCAACTGCGGTTCGCGCAGCACCAGCCAGCGCCGGCCGGCCGCAACCTGCTTGCCCAGGGCAGCCAGCCAGGCGTCTTCACCCAGCTCCGCAATATTCGAGATCGGCAGTACGCCTGGCAGCTGCAGACCGCGCAGGATGGGCGTGTTGGCGGGCAGGATGGGCTCGACCGTTGTCGCGCCGGGAATCTGCCAGGCGAACTGCTGGCCCTCGTGCGGGTGTGGCTCGCCGTTCCAGCCCGTCACCTTGAAGAAGTTGAGCCGCACGGTAGCATGCGGATAGGTGAAGGTCTGCACCACCCAGGGCGTTGCAGCCGTCACTTCGATACCCAGTTCCTCGTGCAGCTCGCGCACCAGTGCCTGCATGGGCGTCTCGCCCGCTTCCAGCTTGCCGCCGGGGTATTCCCACCAGCCGGCGTAGGGCTTACCTTCCGGTCGCGTGCCGAGCAGGAACTGGCCATCCGGGCGGATCAGGATGCCGGCAGCGACGTGGGTGATTCTTGTTTCGGACATGTTTGTATCTGAGCCAAAGATAGTTCGGAGAACTGTCGAGCGTTAGCGAGGCTCCCCTCGTTGCGTGGTTGTTGGCGCTTTAGCGCCTTACAACCACGGCATGCCCCTCGCGGGTGCGGCGGCGAGGGCGGGGGGAGTGGAATCAAATAAGGGAACGCGAAGTATTTGAATTCTCTCCACTGACTAGCGCCCGGGTTTCCCGGGCGCCTGCGCTGTACGTATCTACCCTTGGATGTTTATTAGTCCAAGCGTTTAATCATTTGCTGCATATAGCCGCTGTAGCCTTCGCTTTCGTAAAGCTGCAGGGCGGGCGTGTTATTGAAAAAGACGTTGAGCGCCAAGCGCCGCATGCCCATGGTTCGGGCCATGGCCTCCACTTCCTGCATGGCGGCGCGGCCCCAGCCTGCCTGGCGGCTGGCCTCGATAATGGTGAGCTGCATCACAAACAGGATGTCCGCATCGATCTGCAACCATAGGCCGCCAACCACCTCGCCATCGCCGATCACGCGGTAGAAGCGCTGGCCAGCGGCGTGGCGGTCGGGTGGGGTGGACTTGACCAGGGCATCGATGCGCTGCTGGGCGTTCGTCTCCGTCCAGCGGCCCGCATCCACCATGCGGTTGAGGTATTCGACATAGGCTTCCGCGACGAAAATCTCGCGTTCTTCCTCCGTCATCTCGACGAGTTGAACCTGGCGCGGCATGGCGGAAGACGATCATCTGGTGGTGGGATGGCAGCAGTTTACCCTAAGCAGGGGTACCAAGCTGCCGACGCCCCGCCTCGTCACGGGCAAATTGCCAGGCTACGCGGCCAGAGCGTGAGCCGCGGCCCAGTGCCCAGTTCAACGCATCGCGCTCCAGCGCTTCATTCCAGTCGCTCACGCCCAGGCTCTGCAGCCAGTAGCGCGCGGCGCGCAGATAGTCGTTCTGGCTGAAGGGGTAGAAGGATAGCCACAGGCCGAAACGTTCGGACAGGCTGATCTTCTCCTCCACCGCATCCGCCGGGCGCACTTCGCCGTCCACATGGCGGGTGCGGGCGTTCTCGTCGAAGTATTCCGGCAGCAGGTGGCGGCGGTTGGAAGTTGCGTAGACCAGCACATTGTCCGGCGTCGCAGCGATCCCACCGTCCAGTACGGACTTCAGCGCCTTGTAGCCGCGCTCGCCGTCCTCGAAGCTCAGGTCGTCGCAGAACACGATAAAGCGTTCAGAACGCGGCGCCAGCAGGGCGACCAGCTCGGGCAGGTCGACCAGGTCGTCCTTGTCCACCTCTACCAGGCGCAGGCCTTGATCGGCGAATTCGTTGAAAGCGGCTTTCACCAGCGAACTCTTGCCCGTGCCGCGCGCGCCTGTCAGCAGGACATTGTTGGCCGGGCGGCCTTGCACGAACTGGCGCGTGTTGCGGGCGATTTCGGCCTTCTGTGGCTCGATATTGTGCAGGTCGGCTAACCGAATGCCGTGCGGATGATGGACCGCTTCCAGCCAGGCGACGCTGGTGCCGAGTACGATCTTGCGGCGCCAGTGGAATGCTTGGGCGGTCCAGTCGAGCGTGTGGGTAGGTGGGAGCAGATTGGACAGCGTTTCCACCAGCTGCTCAAGTCGTGGCACGAGTTCCAATCTCTCTCCCTGATCTTGCAAATACACCCGTAGGTTGGGTAGCGCGCAGCGAAACCCAACTCCGTATCGAGTCCAATTGTTGGGTTTCGCTGCGCGCTACCCAACCTACCGGCATTCGATCAGGACCGATAGTCCGCGTTGATCTTCACATAGTCGTAGCTGAAGTCGCAGGTCCACACGGTGGCCGACACCTCGCCACGGTTCAGCTGCACGCGGATCAGGATTTCCGCCTTGGACATTACGCGCTGGCCGTCTTCCTCGCGATAAGCGGGATTGCGGCCGCCGTTGGTGGCGACCAGCACGTCGTCCAGGTAGAGGTTGAGCTTGTCCACGTCCAAGTCGTCGATGCCGGCGTAGCCGATGGCGGCCAGGATGCGGCCCAGGTTGGGGTCGGATGCGAAGAAGGCCGTCTTTACCAGCGGCGAGCGGCCGATGGCGTAGCCGATGGCCTTGCACTCGCTCTCGTCGCGGCCGCCTTCCACCTGCACGGTCATGAACTTGGTGGCGCCTTCGCCGTCGCGCACGATGGCTTGCGACAGGGTCTGGGCGATGGCCGTCACGGCGTCGCGCAGGGCGGCGTAGTCGGCGCTGTTCGCGTCTGTGATCTCGGCGCCCGTCTGGCCCGTGGCGATCAGCATGAAGCTGTCGTTGGTGGAGGTGTCGCCGTCGATGGTGATGCAGTTGAAGGAGCGGTCCGCCGCGTGCTTCACCAGCTGTTGCAAGAGCGGCTGGGCAACCTTCGCGTCCATCGCCACATAGCCCAGCATGGTCGCCATATTCGGGTGGATCATGCCTGCACCCTTGGCGATGCCGGTGATGGTGATCGTCTGACCGCCGATCTGCACCTGGCGGCTGGCCGCCTTGGGCAGCACGTCGGTGGTCATGATGGCTTCCGCCGCCTCGGCCCAGTTGGCCGGTGCCAGGTTGGCGATGGCGCCGGGTAGCGCCTCGACGATCTTCTCGAACGGCAGTGGCTCCAGGATCACGCCCGTGGAGAAGGGTAGGATCTCTGCGCGCTTGGCGCCCAAATGCGCGGCCAGCGCGTCGCACACCTTGAG
>JAFAKZ010000198.1 GCA_019234745.1 Burkholderiales bacterium | reverse complement strand
CTCGACGGACTGGTAGAAGGCGTTGATGCCCTGTTCGTTGACATACTTCTCGACCGACTCGGCGCGCGGAAAGTAGACGCGGATGGGCACCGCCGGATAGGTCTCGGCCGTCTTCTGCATTAGTTCATAGGTCTCGGCCGGTAGGCGGCCCGTGTCCAGGCTGAAGATTTCGATACCGATATTTTCGCGGGCGATCAGGTCGGTCAGGACCATGTCCTCAGCGCCGAAGGAGTTGGCAAACACGGCTGGGGAGTGCTTCTGCGCGATCTGGCGTAGCAGCACCAGTGTGTGATCAACCCGCGCTTGCAGGGCTGGGGCCAGGGCGGTCATGGGAACTCCGATTGCAACGTGACGATTACCAGACGAGCTTCGCGCCCGTAAGCAGCAGCATGCCGGCCAGCGCAGGGCGCAGGGCCATATCGGGCAGGCGGCGGGTTAGCCGGCTGCCGATCCAGATACCGGGCAGGGAGCCGTACAGCAGCTTGCCGAGCAGCGGCCAGTCGATATGCCCCAGGCCCGCATGGCCCAGGCCAGCGATCAGTGTCAGCGGCACGGCATGGGCGATTTCAGTGCCGACCAGGCGCGAGGTCTGGATCGTGGGGTAGAGCAGCAGCAGGGCCACGGTGCCGAGTGCGCCTGCGCCGATGGAGGACAGCGTGACCAACACGCCCAGCGCGACACCGGTAAGCACGGTGCTGGCAATCAGTGGCGTGCCGGTGAGCGGGGCACGTTGGAAGCGGCGACGGCCGAATTCGAGGAGGTGGCGCTTGAACACGATGGCCAGTGCGGTAAGCACGAGGGCCAGACCCAGCGTGTGGCGGATCACGTTGTTCATCAGTGCGATATCGGGATGGAGGACATGCAGCCCGATGACGGTAAGGAGCGAGGCGGGCACGCTGCCCAGGGCGAGCCAGCCGGTGATCTGCCAGTCTATATTGCGCGCACGCTGATGCACGATCACGCCGCCGCACTTGGTGATGGCCGCGTACAAGAGATCGGTGCCAACGGCCGCGGTGGGCGTAATGCCGAACCAGAGCAGGATGGGCGTCATCAGCGAGCCGCCACCGACGCCGGTGAGGCCCACGATAAAACCGACAACTAGTCCGGCGATGATATAGGGGAGACCCATGGTGCCCGTTTTACATGAACGTGCGCCATCTTATCGGCCCCGCTAATAATCATTAAGATTGATGTGTTAAGATTTTATAAAGAAGGGTTATTTCGAAACGCGTTGAAACAAGATTTGCTGATGACACTCCCTTAGGGGTTTGTCAGCGGCTCAAAACCATCGGGACGGGACATGAAGCTGCAACAACTGCGTTACCTGGTCGAAGTTGCCAAGCAAGGCTTGAACGTGTCGGAAGCGGCGGAAGCGCTACATACCTCGCAACCCGGCATCTCCAAGCAGATTCGCCTTCTGGAAGACGAGCTGGGCGTGCAGGTATTCGTGCGCAATGGCAAGCGTGTGGTCGACGTGACAGCGCCGGGACGCGAGATTCTGACGATCTCCGAGCGCATCCTGCGTGAAGCGAAGAACCTCAAGCGGGTGGCCGAAGAGTTCGTGAACGAGCAGGAAGGCAGCCTGGTCATCGCCACGACGCACACGCAAGCCCGCTACGCCTTGCCCAGTACGATCCAGGACTTCCTCAAGCGCTACCCGGGCGTGAAGCTGTCCATCAAGCAGGGCAGCCCGATGCAGATCTGCGAATTCGTGATGGACGGCAGCGCCGACATTGCCATCGCCACGGAAGGTATCGACCAGTTCCCCGACCTGGCCGCGCTTGACTGCTACAAGTGGAACCGCAGCATCATCGTCCCGGACGGCCATCCGCTCTTGTCGCTGGGCCGCCCCATCCAGCTGGCCGATGTGGCGGCATGGCCCATCATCACCTACGACTTCGCCTTTGCTGGGCGCTCGAAGATCAACCGCGCTTTCGAAGCGGAGCGCCTTACGCCCAACGTGGTGCTCACGGCCATCGATACGGACGTGATCAAGACCTATGTCGGCCTGGGGCTAGGTATCGGCATCATCGCCAGCATGGCTTTCGATCCGGACGACGACGAGGGCTTGCACGCCATCGATGCGGGCCATCTGTTCGAGCCCTCGACCACGCGTATCGGTATCCGCCGCGACGCCTACCTGCGCGGCTACACGTTCGCTTTTGTCGAGCGCTTTGCGCCGCACCTCACGCGCAAGGTGATCGAGCAGGCCATGCTGCGGCACGAAGAGGTCTGACCTTAGAACACTTGGGCCAAGCCCCGGTCGGTGTCGCGTGCGAACATCGGCCGGGGTTTGCTATTTTTGTCGCGATTGTTTTATAACATACCTTGTGGTATGTTATATCCGAGATATACATACATACTGACACGCCCACCGACCGGGGTGATCTCTTTTATTCGACATGAGGGGTGGAACCATGAAAGCGCTGCTTGCAATTCCGTTTGGCCTGGCTCTGATGGGGTGTTCCATATCAGTCGATCACGACACGCAAAGCGGCGACGTCAAGGACGTCCACATTTCCATTGGTAGTCCGCTCGCCACGAGCGGCAATGGCCAAGTGACGATGGAGAAGCGCCAGATCGCCGCCGTGAAACAGATCGTTGCCAGCGGCCCGTTTGACGTGGACGTAACCGTTGGCGGCGCACCTGGCGTGGTCGTGACGGGTGACTCGAACCTCCTACAGTTCATCCACACCACCGTGCAGGGTGAGCAACTGACCATTTCCATGGAGCAGCACTTTTCCAGCCAACATCATCTGCGCGTGCAAGTCAGCACACCAGCGCTCGACGCGCTCAGCAATACGGGTTCGGGCGACGTGACGGTAACGGGACTCAATGGCGGCGACTTCCGCCTGGATGCCACCAGCTCCGGCGATACGAGCTTGGCCGGCAAGGTGGTCAATCTGACAGCCCACATCGTGGGCTCTGGCGATCTTGACGGCGACAAGCTGGCGGCCAGCAATGTGAATCTGGATCTGCTCGGTTCTGGCAGCGTCAACTTCGCCAACCTGGCGGTCGATCGTTTTGAGGCAACGCTGAAGGGTTCCGGCGACGTCAAAGCTTCCGGCACGGCCAGGCAAGTCAAGGCCAGCGTGATGGGCTCGGGCGATGTGGGGCTGGAATCGTTGCACGCAGAGAGCGCTGAACTGGACGTGATGGGGTCGGGCGATATCGAAGCCTATGCCTCGAAATCCGTGCATGCGCATTCGATGGGCTCGGGTGAGATCACCGTGCACGGCAGCCCGGCAGAGCGCGATGTCAACGGGAAGAACACCAGCTTCGAGGACTAGGGCCTGTTCATATGCCGCGCGCGCGGAACCGCTCCAGGAAGCCAGGCACATCTCCGGCCGGCAGTGCGGGTGCGACGAGATAGCCCTGTAGCTCGTCGCATCCCAGCTGCTCCAGGAAGGCGAGCTGCTCGGCCGTCTCCACGCCTTCTGCGATCACTTTCAAGCGCAGGTTCTTGGCCAGGCTAATCACGGCGCCGGCAATGGCGGCATCGTCGGCATCGGTGAGGATGTCGATGACGAAAGAGCGGTCGACCTTGAGCTTGTCGAGCGGGAAGCGCTTCAGGTAGGAGAGGGAAGAGTAGCCCGTACCGAAGTCGTCGATGGACAGCCGCACCCCCATCTGCTTGAGCGTGTTGAGCGTATGGATGGCATCGTTCACGCTTTCCATCAGCGTGCTTTCCGTCACTTCCAGTTCCAGCCAGTGCGCGTCGAGCCCAGCTGCTTGCAGCGATGCTGCCGTAACCTGGTCCAGCGCTTCGGCGAATTGTAGGGCCGATACGTTGACCGATATGGGCACGTTGATCAGGCCTGCGTCCTGCCAAGCTTTGTTCTGCCTGCATGCCTCGTGCAACGCCCACTGGCCCATGGGTACGATCAGGCCTGAGTCTTCGGCTGCCGGGATAAAGCGGTTGGGCGGCACCAGGCCAAGGTCCGGGTGGCGCCAGCGCATCAGCGCCTCGAAGCCCACGATGGTGCGGCTATGGATATCGACTTGTGGCTGGTAATAGAGCAGGAATTCGTTGCGGGCCAAGCCCTGCCGTAGATAGTTTTCCAGCAGCAGGTACTCGGCGCTGCGCTGATTCATGTCCTGGGTGAAGAAGCGGAAGGCGTTGCGGCCGGCCTTCTTGGCCGCCTGCATACCCGTTTCCGCATGGTGCAGCAGGGTTTCGCGCTCCTCGCCGTCCTCGGGGTAGACGGCAATGCCAATGCTGGCGGTCACCGTGTAGCTCTGTTCGCCCAGCGTATGGGGGGTTGCAAGCTTGTCGAGCACGCGCCGCGCCAGCGTGGCCGCCTGGTCCGGGCTGTCGATTTCCGGCAGCAGCAACACGAACTGATCGGCGCCATAGCGGCTTGCCGTCTCGCCGGGTGATGCCTGCGCCAGAATGCGCTGCGCCACGCCGCGCAGCAGCTGGTCGCCGATGTTGCTGCCCAAGGTATCGTTGATCACCTTGAAGCGGTCAAGGTCGATAAACAGTAGCGCCAGATGCGTACCGTATCGCTCGGCCCGCGCGATGGCCTGGGCGGCACGGTCGGCCAATAGCGCGCGGTTAGGCATGCCGGTGAGCACGTCGTAATACACCAGGCGCTCAAGCTGCTGCTCGTAGCGCTGGCGTTCCGTCAAGTCGGTGAAGACGGCCAGATAGAGGTCGATATCGCCACAACTGTCCATCACCTTGACGACGATCTGCCACGTGGGCATCAGGCGGCCGTCGTGGCGACGGTAGACGACCTCGCCTTCCCAGGTGGAATCGTATTCCAGGGCGTGCCAGATGTCCGTGTAGGGATTGGCCGCGTCGTTGCGCCACGATACGAGGTGATCGGGTGACTCGCCGACGACGCTGGCCGCCTCGTAGCCGGTAAGCTGCGTGAACGCCGGGTTGACCATGCGTATACGCCGGTCCGCGCCCAGCACGATCAAGCCTTCGGTCGTATGCTCGAACATGATCACGGCCAGACGCGCGCGTTCTTCCGCGACGGCCTGCTCTGTCATATCGCGTGCGGTAAATACGGTGCCGACGACGCTATTACCACGCAGAAGCGGTGTGATGCGAAGGTCGAAGCAGCGCCGGTCCAGCTCATTGGCAACGTGCCAGCCGCGGAACTGGGCCGTAGCGCCACCCAGGCTTTGCGCCATAGCGGGCAGGATGTCCTGGTTGCAGCGTGAGGCGTCGAATAGGTCGGCGGCGTGTTGGCCGATCAGGACGGCTTCATCGGCATGCAGATAGCAGCAGGCGGCGGCGTTGGCGAAGTTGCAG
>JAFAKZ010000180.1 GCA_019234745.1 Burkholderiales bacterium | reverse complement strand
GCCCAGGGCGAGTACTACCTGACCGACATCGTCGCCATGGCCGTGCATGACGGCGTGGAGGTGCTGGGCTTGGTCGCGCGCGACGTAACGGAAACGGCCGGCGTGAACGACAAACGCCAGCTGGCCGAACTGGAGCGTGCCTACCAGCGCCGCCAGGCCAACCGCCTGATGACGGCCGGCGTCACGCTGATCGACCCCGCCCGCTTCGACCTGCGCGGCAGCCTGGAGCACGGCCAGGACGTGGAGATCGATGTCAACGTGATCCTGGAGGGTTCGATCAAACTGGGCCATGGCGTGAAGATCGGCCCCAACGTCCACCTGCGCAATGTGACGCTGGCCGACGGCGTGGTCATCAAGGCCAATACGGTGATCGAGGACAGCGTAGTCGGCGCCGGCTCCGACATCGGCCCCTTCGCCCGCATCCGCCCGGAATCCGTACTGGGCGAGAAAGTCCACATCGGTAACTTCGTGGAACTGAAGAAGGCAAAGTTGGGCAACGGCACCAAGGCCGGCCACCTGGCCTATCTGGGCGACGCCGTGATCGGCGAGCGCGTGAACGTGTCCGCAGGCGTCATTACCTGCAACTACGACGGCGCCAACAAACACGTCACCACAATTGAGGACGACGCGTTTATCGGCACGGACAGCCAACTGGTCGCGCCAGTGCGCGTCGAACGGGGCGCCTATGTGGCGGCTGGTTCCACCATCACACGCGACGCACCGGCCGACGCGCTGACTATCTGCCGCCATAGGGAACAGAAATCGCTGGCCGGCTGGAAGCGACCGACCAAGACGCCTAAGTAAGCCCATATCAAATTTGCGCAGCCGGCCACGCCGGCTGGTTACAATCGCGCATCAGCAATACGGGCTTTCGCCCCAGCAACAGGACACAGCATGGCCGCTCCGCAGTACGACGAATCCTCCGTCAAGGTGCTCAAGGGCCTGGAACCGGTGAAACACCGGCCAGGCATGTACACCCGCACCGAGAATCCGCTCCACATCATCCAGGAAGTGATCGACAACGCCGCCGACGAGGCGCTGGGCGGCTTTGCGCGCAATATCGAGGTGGTGGTGCACCAGGACGGCTCCATCTCCGTCGGTGACGACGGGCGCGGCATCCCGGTCGGCATCCACCCGGAGATGGGCGTACCGACCGTGGAGGTCGTATTCACCCAGTTGCACGCAGGCGGCAAGTTCAACAAGAAGGATGGCGGCGCCTACAGCTTCTCCGGCGGCCTGCACGGCGTGGGCGTGAGCGTGACGAATGCG
The DNA here is from genome assembly GCA_019234745.1 of Burkholderiales bacterium. Classification (GTDB taxonomy): domain Bacteria; phylum Pseudomonadota; class Gammaproteobacteria; order Burkholderiales; family Chitinimonadaceae; genus JAFAKZ01. Next base: position 1,305 of record JAFAKZ010000180.1, on the reverse strand, counting down.
CTCTCCACACGCCTGGAAGTGCGCGTGAAGCGCGAGGGGCAGGAACACGCGCTGGCCTTTGGCGACGGTTTCGTGATCGAGCCGCTGACGGTCTTGAAGGAAGTGGGCAAGAAGAACACGGGTACGACCGTGCGCTGCTGGCCCGACGCCAAGTATTTCGATTCGCCCAATATCCCCATGGGCGAGCTCTCCCACATCCTGCGCTCCAAGGCCGTGCTGTTGCCCGGCATCACGGTGAGCCTGATCACGGAACGCCGCGATGGCAGCCGCGATACGCAGACCTGGCACTACCCGGACGGCCTTTCCGGCTACCTGAGCGAGCAGCTGTCGGGGCAGGACCTGGCCGTGCCGCTGTTCCGCGGCGAGCGCTATATCGCGGAGGAGAGCGACAGCTTCTCGCCCGGCGAAGGCGCGGCCTGGGTCATCACCTGGACGGAAGAGGGCGGCATTGCGCGCGAAAGCTATGTGAACCTGATCCCCACACCCTCGGGCGGCACGCATGAGACGGGCCTGCGCGACGGTGTGTTCAATGCCGTGAAGAGCTTTATCGACCTGCACAACCTCATGCCCAAGGGCGTGAAGCTGCTGCCGGAAGACCTGTTCGCGCGCGCCTCCTTCGTGCTCTCGGCCAAGGTGCTGGACCCGCAGTTCCAGGGCCAGACCAAGGAGCGCCTGTCGAGCCGCGACGCCCTGCGCCTGGTCTCAACGCAGGTGCGCGACCCCTTCGAACTGTGGCTCAACGAGCACCTGGAATACGGCAAGAAGCTGGCCGAGCTGGCCATCCGCCAGGCCCAGGCGCGCATGAAGGCGGCCAAGACAGTCATCAAGAAGAAGACCAGTGGCGTGGCCGTGCTGCCTGGCAAACTGACCGACTGCACCAGCGACGACGTGAGCCGGCGCGAGCTGTTCCTGGTCGAGGGCGACTCGGCCGGCGGCAGCGCCAAGCAGGGCCGCGATAAGGACTACCAGGCCATCCTGCCCCTGCGCGGCAAGGTGCTCAATAGTTGGGAAGTGGACAAGGACGAGCTGTTCGGCAACAACGAAATCCACGACATCGCCGTCGCCATCGGCGTTGACCCACACGCTGCCGACGGCCCGGCCGATCTCACCGGCCTGCGCTACGGCAAGATCCTGGTGATGAGCGATGCCGACGTGGATGGCTCGCACATCCAGGTGCTACTGCTTACCCTCTTCTGCCGCCACTTCCCGCAGTTGGTGAAGAACGGCCATATCCATATCGCCCAGCCGCCGCTCTACCGCATCGACGTACCGGGCTCCGGCAAGAACAAGCCGCCGCGCAAGTTC
>JAFAKZ010000158.1 GCA_019234745.1 Burkholderiales bacterium | reverse complement strand
TCGGCCTTCAGGTCCATCTTGGCGAAGCCGTTCAGGCCCGAGGCGTAGACGATGGGGAAGTCGAGCTGTTCGTCGGTGGCGCCGAGCTTGTCGAACAGGTCGAAGGTCTGGTCCACCACCCAGTCCGGACGTGCGCCGGGGCGGTCGACCTTGTTGATCACGACGATGGGGCGCAGGCCAAGGGCCAGGGCCTTCTTCGTCACGAAGCGCGTCTGCGGCATCGGGCCTTCAACGGCATCGACCAGCAGCAGCACGCCGTCCACCATGCCCAGCACGCGTTCCACCTCGCCACCGAAGTCGGCGTGGCCGGGGGTATCGACGATGTTGATGTGCGTGCCTTCGTAATCGATGGCGGTGTTCTTGGCCAGAATCGTGATGCCGCGCTCTTTTTCCAGATCGTTGCTGTCCATCACACGTTCGTCGATGTGCTGGTTCTCACGGAAGGTGCCGGATTGGCGCAGCAACTGGTCAACCAGCGTCGTCTTGCCGTGGTCGACGTGGGCAATAATGGCAATATTTCGAAGGGCGCGGCTCATGGCGGAAACCTGTAGGGCGTATTTGGTGAACGTTAAAGTATAGCACGGAATCATGCGGCACCGCAGCAAAGCAGCTTAGCTAATCGCGTGGGCGGGCCTCTGCGAGTTGCGATGCCGCCCGGCGGAGCCGTGCGCTCGCCATGGCATGAACATCAACCATATCGCTTTGCCCTTGATTCATTCCCACTCCCCCCGCCCTCGCCGCCGCGAGGGAGCCTCGCTTCGCTCGAACTCGTAGCACGCCGTGACCAAAGCCTAGCGACGCCGCGTTACAATTTGAGCGTCCGTAGCACGTAGGTCGGAAAAGCGAAGCGCCTTCCGACGCATGGAATGCCAATTCGCAGCAATGCCAGAAGCCAATCTACTAACGAAATCTGTGCGAATCTAAATCCGCAAAGCACTCGCCACGACTCCATGCGTCGGAAGGCGCTTCGCTTTTCCGACCTACGAAGAGCCCAGAGCCACACGACCGTGATAACAAAAAATTCACAAACCCTTTGTGTTTTTCTTTTGTTTTCAGCATAATGCGCGCCGTCGCATCAATTGTGGGTGCGACTCATCGATACCTGACCTCCGCGCCGCTGCAGTTTCACGTCCTGGCGCATATTCGGTTAGCGTCGATGTTGTGGCGCTGCCGATCCGCAATCTGCCTGTATCACCGGCCCTGCCGATCTCAGCATTTGCCCGATTTCCGGGCCTTACCAAACGAAACTGCGCGCTTGCCGCTTCGGATAGGCATTGCCTTCCGGTCCGTAGCCTGGGACTTTTACATGGTCTTGGCGGCTAGCTCGGTTCGTTCGTATTTCCCAAGCACAAACGTGTGCCTGGGCATGCAACCATTACTAGGAAACCGCTTTGACTCAAGTCTCTTTCGCCGAACTTGGACTCGCCCAACCCATTCTGACCGCCCTGGAAGCCTCCGGCTACACCGAGCCGACGCCCGTCCAGGCCGCTGCAATTCCCCTTCTGAGCGCCCGCCGCGACGTGATGGCCTCCGCCGCCACCGGCACGGGCAAGACGGCAGCTTTTATGCTGCCCGCCCTGAACTTCCTGACCGAAAAGTCCGAAAAGCCGGGCCGTGGTCCCCGCATCCTCGTCCTGTCGCCCACGCGTGAACTCGCGGCGCAGATCAAGACGGCCGCCGAAACCTATGGCAAGCAGATCCGCCATGCCAAGGTCGTGAGCATCGTGGGTGGCATGCCCTACCCGCTGCAGATCAAGCTGCTGTCCAGCCCCTTCGAAATCCTTGTCGCCACCCCGGGCCGCCTGATCGACCTGATGGACCGTGGCCGCATCGACCTGGGCCGCCTGGAAATGCTGGTGCTCGACGAAGCCGACCGCATGCTGGACCTGGGCTTCCGCGACGATATCGCCGTGATCGCCGCCAAGGTGCCGAAGGAGCGTGTGACCGCGCTGTTCTCCGCCACGCTGGACAAGGACATCGTCAGCATCGCCCAGTCGCTCTTGAACGAGCCGGAGCGCATCGAAATTGCCCCGCCGCCGCGCCGTCAGGAGCAGATCGTCGAGAAGCTGCACTACGCCGACGACATCACGCACAAGACCAAGTTGCTGGACCGCATCCTGGAAGACGAAGCCGTCGGCCAGGCCATCGTGTTCACGGCTACCAAGATCGACGCCGGCGACCTCGCCGACCGCCTGATCGGCCAAGGCATGAAGGCCGCCGCCCTGCATGGCGACATGCAGCAGCGCGAGCGTACCCGTACGCTGGGCCGTATGAAGAGCGGCGAGATCGACGTGCTGGTCGCCACTGACGTGGCCGCCCGCGGCATCGACGTTGCCGGCATCACCCACGTGGTGAACTTCGACCTGCCGAAGTTCGCTGAAGACTACGTGCACCGCATCGGCCGTACCGGCCGTGCCGGCCGCGAAGGTATCGCTATTTCTTTCGCCGCCAAGCACGAAGTGCCGGCCCTGCGCCGCATCGAGAAGTTCATCGGCCGCAAGCTGAACCCGTACAAGCTGGATGGCCTGGAAGCGCGCTTCGAGCCGCGTCCGAGCAACGGTGGCCCGCGCCGTGAAGGCAGCCGCTTTGGTAGCGGCGGTGGCAGCCGTGACGGCGGCAAGCGTTTCGGTGGCGAGCGCAAGTTTGGCGATCGCCCGGCGTTTGGCGACCGTCAGCCGAGCGAACGCAAGTTCGGTGACCGCCCTGCCTTTGGTGACCGCCAGCCTAGCGAACGCAAGTTCGGTGATCGTCCGGCCGGTGAGCGCAAGTTTGGCGACCGCCCCGCTGGCGAGCGTAAGTTTGGTGATCGTCCGTCCGGCGAGCGCAAGTTCGGCGACCGTCCCGCCTTCGGCGAGCGTCGCAGCTTTGGCGATCGCAACGACAACGCCGGCAACCGTGCACCGCGCCAGAACTTCAAGGGTCTGGAAACGGATTCCACCGTGTACGCCGAACAACCGCGCCTGACGCTGCACAGCCCGGCTGAACGCAACGGCGGCGGCCAGCGCAAGGGTGGCGGCTTCGGCGGCAACCGCGGTGGCAACGGCGGCAACGGTGGCAATGGCAATCGCCGCCAAGGTAGCAACAGTGCCGGCCCGCGTCGCAACAACGACGATGACCGCAACTTCAACTTCTGATCGCCCATTCGATCAGGGTTGAAAGCAAGAAGACCGCTCATTGAGCGGTCTTTTTTTGCGCCTAGGCCTCAAACAAAGCGGTCGATGCCCTTCAGCAAGCGCTCGGCCAGGCGCGGATGCTTGAGGTGTTCCAGCCACCAGTCCAGCGCCCTGCCCTCGTGGTCGCCGCGCCAGGCAATGTAGAGCAGATTCGGTTCGCGCGGGCTGCGCAGGCGCTTCTCCACCAGCTCGCCGCGCGCCAGCAAGGACGTGACGCGATGGCGCGGCAGCCAGCCCACGCCCAGGCCGTCACGCTGGGCCAGGATCTTGGCATGCATGGTCGGCACGGCCAGCGCGGCCTGCCCGCCAATCACCCCGTAGGTGCGGCCCTCGCTGCGCCGCGAAGAGTCCGCCACCGTCACCACGCGGTACTGCGCCACCACGTCGCGTTCCAGTGGTTCGGGCTGCTTGGCGAGTGGGTGCTTGGGCGATACAGCGAACACCCATTCCATCGTGCCCAATTCCGCCCATTTCAAGTCGGGAATATTGGGCGGCTCATTCGTCGCACCGACGACCAGATCGGCCCGACCGTCACGTAGCGCTTCCCAGGTGCCGCCCAATATTTCGTGCGTGAGGCGTAGCGACACGCCGGATTTCAGTGCATCGAAGTCGCGGATCAGGGGCAACAAGGTGTCGAACTCCATGATCTCGTCCGTGACGATCCACAGCCTGTCTTCCCAGCCGCCGGCCACCTGGCGCACGCGCTGGGTGAGGCGTGATACGTCCTGCATCAGCCTGCCCGCCTCGTTCACCAGGAGCCGCCCGGCCGGCGTCAGCTGCAGGCGGTAGCGGCGACGGTCGAACAGCAGGGCATCGAAGCGCGCCTCCAGCTGCCGCGCCGCGTGCGACACGGTGGATGGCGCCTTGCCCAGCTTGGCAGCGGCGCGCGACAGGCTGCCGCTGTCACGTATCGCCTCCAGCAGCACCAGCTCCTCTTCGGACAACATCTAAAGCCTTTCGTATACGTTTTATCCTTCGCACATCTTGATAGAAACATATGCAATAAGATCGCACAAGTACGTGCGCAACGTGGTACGGCATTGCATAGGCGGCGGAGCAAGATGAAATCACGGTAATCAACCGGATAACCCTTAGGAGATCATCATGAAGCGCTTCGACAACAAGACAGTCCTGGTCACCGGCGGCAGCAGCGGCATCGGCCTTGCCACGGCCCAGGCCTATGCCAACGAAGGTGCCCGCGTCGTCATCACGGGCCGCGATGCAGCGACCCTGCAGCAAGCGGCAGCGGCGATCGGCGCCAGCACCATCGTCATCCGCAACGACGCCGGCAGCCTGCAAGCCGCACGCGACCTGGCCAAGACGTTGGCGGAACAGCATATCAAGCTCGACGCCGTGTTCATCAACGCCGGCATGGCCAAGTTCGCCGCATTCAGCGACGTGACGGAAGACCTGTGGGATGCCACGTTCAATACCAATGTGAAGGGCGCTTACTTCCAGTTGCAGGCTCTGTCGCCGCTGCTCAACAACGGTGCCTCCATCATCCTCAACGGTTCCATCAACGCCCGCATCGGCATGCCGAACTCGTCCGTGTACGCCGCCAGCAAGGCGGCCTTGATTTCGCTGGCCAAGACTTTGTCGGCCGAGCTGCTGCCACGCGGCATTCGCGTCAATGTGGTCAGCCCTGGCCCCGTCCATACACCCATCTATGGCAAGCTGGGCTTCGATGCGCCGACACTGGAAACAGTGGCAGCACAAATCCAGAGCCAGATTCCACTGGGCCGCTTCGGCAAGCCGGAAGAGATCGCCGCCACGGTGCTGCACCTGTCCCTGCCCGAGTCGGGCTTTATCGTCGGTACCGAAATCATTGCGGACGGCGGCATGAGCCAACTTTGAATCGACTCGTGTACTGCGTACGAAAGGGCCGCCTTGCGCGGCTCTTTCTTATTGGGCCGCAGCTTGGCGAACCGGCAGATAAATGGTGAAGCGTGTCCCCCTGCCTGGTTCGCTTGCCACCTCGATATGCCCGCCATGCTTCTGCACGATGCCATAGGACAGCGACAGCCCCAGCCCCGTGCCCTTGCCCACGTCCTTCGTGGTGAAGAAAGGATCGAAGATGCGCGACAGATGATCGGGCTGGATGCCGCGGCCCGTGTCCTCGATTTCCACGCATACCTCGGTCTCGGCCACACGTGTGCGTATCCATATCTTGCCGTAGCCTTCGATGGCGTGCCCCGCGTTGACCAGCATATTCATGAACACCTGGTTGAGTTGGCGCAGGATGCACTCCACCATGGGTAACTCACCGTATTCCTTGATCACCTCGGCCTTGTATTTCAGTTCGTTGTGCAC
>JAFAKZ010000150.1 GCA_019234745.1 Burkholderiales bacterium | reverse complement strand
GAAGTTCGGCGCCAACATGTTCACCGTCCATACCCAGGACGACCGCACGCTGGCCATCAAGCCGATGAATTGCCCGTGCCATGTGCAGATCTTCAAGACCGGCATCACCAGCTATCGCGACCTGCCGCTGCGCATGGCCGAGTTCGGCTCGTGCCATCGCTACGAGCCGTCGGGCGCGATGCATGGCATCATGCGCGTGCGCGCCTTCACCCAGGACGACGCGCATATCTTCTGCACGCCGGACCAGATCACCTCCGAGACCATCGCTTTCTGCGAGCTGTTGAAAGAGGTCTACACCGATTTCGGCTTCACCGACGTCAAGGTGAAGTTCTCCGACCGCCCGGCCCTGCGCGCGGGTTCCGACGAGGTGTGGGACAAGGCCGAGAAGGCGCTGCTGGAGGCAGCCAACGCCGCCGGGATCGAGACCATCCTCAATCCGGGCGAGGGCGCCTTCTACGGCCCGAAGCTGGAATTCGTGCTGCGCGACGCCATCGGCCGCGACTGGCAGTGCGGCACCCTGCAGGTCGATTTCGTGCTGCCCGACCGCCTCGACGCCCATTATGTCGGCGAGGATGGCGCCAAGCACGTCCCCGTCATGCTGCACCGCGCGATCCTTGGCTCGTTCGAGCGCTTCCTCGGCATCCTGATCGAGCACCATGCCGGCAAGTTCCCGCTGTGGCTGGCCCCGGTTCAGGTGGTGGTCGCCACCATCACCAACGAAGCCGACGACTATGCCAAGACCGTGCTGTCGCGCCTGAAGGCCGCGGGAATCCGCGCCGAACTCGATCTCCGCAACGAGAAGATCAATTACAAGGTCCGCGAGCATTCGCTGGCCAAGGTGCCGGTGATGCTGGTGGTCGGCAAGAAGGAAGCCGAGACCCAATCGGTGGCTTTGCGCACTTTGGGCGGGGCGAACCAAGAAATCCTTGCGCTGGATGACGCGCTTGCTAAAATCACCACGGAATCGACTCCGCCTCAGGCGTGAGTCGTTTCTGGCGTTACAATTACCTTAGGAGAGTTTCATACCCCGTCCACCGATGACTGCGCCGAAGGACCAGGACGGTCCGCGCGTGAACACCGAAATCGACTCCCGCACCATCCGGCTGATCGACGCCGATGGTGAAATGGTCGGAGTGGTTTCCCTGCGAGAGGGTCTGGATATGGCGGCCGAGGTCGGTCTCGACCTCGTCGAAGTGTCGCCCAATGCCGATCCGCCGGTCTGTAAGATTCTCGACTTCGGGAAGTTCAAGTACGAAGCCCAGAAGAAGAAGAACGAGGCCCGCAAGAAGCAGAAGGTCATCGAGGTCAAGGAGGTGAAACTCCGCCCGAACATCGACGACAACGACTACGATGTGAAGATGCGCGCCATGCGCAAATTCCTGGGCGAAGGCGACAAGGTGAAGATCACGCTGCGGTTCCGCGGCCGTGAAATGGCTCACCAGCATCTGGGCATGGCCGTGCTCGACCGGGTGCGCGAACAGCTGGACGACCTGGCCAAGGTCGAACAGATGCCGCGCATGGAAGGCCGGCAGATGGTCATGATCGTGGCGCCCCGCTGATGAGCGAGGGCGTTTCGATCACCAAGGCGGATGGAATCCTTTCCATCCGCTTCTCCCGCCCCGACAAGAAGAACGCCATCACCCGGGCGATGTATCTCGCCATGGCCGAGGCGCTTTTGTCGATCGACGCTTCGGTCCGCGCGGTCCTGTTCTCGGGCGAGGGCGACAGCTTTTCGGCCGGCAACGATTTAAAGGATTTCCTGGCGGCGCCGCCCCAGGACGACAGCCATCCCACCATCCATTTCATCCGCGCACTTCCCAAGGTGCCGGTGCCGATGGTCGCCGCCGTGCACGGTTCGGCGGTCGGGATCGGAACCACCCTGTTGCTGCATTGCGATGTCGTGATCGCGGCCAGCAATGCCGTTTTCGCGCTGCCCTTCACCAAGCTGGGCCTGGTGCCCGAGGCCGGCAGCTCGCTGCTTTTGCCCCAACTGATGGGCTATCAGCGCGCCGCCCGCCTGCTGCTGCTGGGCGACAGTTTCACCGCCCAGGAAGCCGAGCGCTACGGCCTGGTCAGCCAGCTGGTCGAGCCCGATCAGTTGGAGCCCGCCACCCAGAAGGTCGTCGGCAAGCTGCGCGCCCTGCCGGCTTCGGCTTTGCGCGCCACCAAGGCGCTGATGAAGTCCGAATCGGGGCGCACGATGTCGCGCATCGACGAGGAACTGGCCGTCTTCAAGGAACGACTGACTTCGCCGGAACTGAAGGAGGCGGCCACCGCTTTCCTCGAAAAGCGGCAGCCTGACTTCTCCAAGTTTTCCTGATTATTGCCGTTCCGGCATCGAAACGACCAGTCCGTCCAACGCTTCGGTGACCGCCATCTGGCAAGACAGGCGGGAATTGGCTTCGGCGCCGCGCACGAATTCCAGCATCGATTTCTCGCTGTCTTCGGGGCCGGCGACCTTGCTTACCCAGGCCGGGTCGACATAGACGTGGCAGGTGGCGCAGGCGCAATTGCCACCGCAATCGGCGTCGATGCCGGGCACGCCGTTACGCACCGCGCCTTCCATCACCGACTGGCCGGGCGGCACGTCGATGCTGTGCTGGGTGCCGTTGAATTCGACGTAAGTAATTCGAGCCATTCTGGTTCCTCAATTTCTATAAGGCCAGATAGGCGCAGGCGGGGCTCGCGGTCAAGTCTTGTGCGGCGGGGTTGTTCCACCGATAGTACCGGCCACTGATTTCGGGACGGGGACCAGGGTGGGATGCGAGTTGCCGATTTTCTTTTTCCACGCGACCTAGAGGTACATCCCTCCGGCATCGAGAAGGTCTTGGTCGTCGGCTCCTGCATGGCCGAAACTTTCGTCAAGCAGTTCGCCGCCTTGTCGCCCGAGACCCGCTACGACCATGTGCTGTTCAACAATGTGGGCGACCTGCCCGCCGATCCGCCGGGACCGCTCGCGGACTATGCCTATCAGCTGGTCCATCTGCCCTATCGCGGCGTGTTTCACGACGGCTTTTTGGATCATGCGCGGTTCGCCCAGCAGGAGCATCGGCTGGCGCTGATCACCGACGCCGTTCAGCGCCTGGACCTGATGCTGGACGGCGCGCTGGACTATAACCGGCGGACCGGCCTGCTCACCTTCGTGAGCAATTTCATCGTCCCCCAGAACCATTTGGCGCCCAGCCTCAGCGCCCACTTTACCGATCTCGACGTGGTCCACCTGACGGAACTGATGAATCACCGCATCGCCGCGCGGATCGCCGGCCTGCCCAATGTCTATGTCCTCGACGTGGACGCGATCGCCAACAGCCTGGGCAAACGGTATTTTTTCGACGATTTCATCTATTTCTTCAATCACGGCGGCATCTTCTTCACCGACTGGCACGCGCAGGACAACAATCCCTGGTGGACCCATCCCGCGCCGGGGCGCATCGAGACCCTGCCGCCGGTCGCCGATTATTACGAATCCCGGCTCGACGAATTCTTCGAGGCGGCGCACCGCAATGCCGAGGCGCTCTATCGCACAGCGCGGCAGATCGACCAGGTCAAGATCGTCATTTTCGACCTCGACGACACGCTGTGGCGCGGCCAGATCGCCGAACATTATCTGCCGGGGAACAATTGGCCGCACACCGACGGCTGGCCGCTGGGGCACTGGGACGCCGTGCATCAATTGCGGTCTCGCGGCATCCTGACCTCGATCTGCTCGAAGAACGACGCCGAAACCGTCGAAAAGTACTGGGATCACGCCGTGCGCCCGCCGATCATCAAGCTCGAGCATTTCACCGCGCCGAAGATCAATTGGCGGCCCAAGGCCGAGAACATCGCCGAAATCCTCGCCGAGGTCGGCCTGACCGCCAAAAGCGCGGTGTTCGTCGACGACAATCCGGTCGAGCGGGCGGCGGTGAAAGAGGCCTTTCCCGAGATCCGGGTAATCGGATCGAACCCCTTTCTGATCAAGCGCATCCTCACCTGGTCGCCGGAGACCCAGATCCCGGTGCTGACCGACGAATCGGCGCGGCGCGAAGAGATGGTCCGCCAGCAGATCGGCCGTGAACAGGAGCGCGCGACGCAAAGCCGCGAGACTTTCCTGAACTCGCTGGGATCCGAGCTGCGGTTCATCGAAGTGACTGACGTCGGACAGGCCGAGTTTTCGCGCTGCCTCGAACTCCTCAACAAGACCAATCAGTTCAACACGACCGGGCGGCGCTGGTCGCCGGCCGAGATCGCCGAGCATCTCGCCGCCGGCAAGCGGATGTTCTGCTTCTCGGTCAAGGACCGCTTTTCCGATTACGGCATCGTCGGGGTAGCGCTGACCGGCCAGTCCGACATCGTGCAATTCGTGATGAGCTGCCGGGTGCTCGGCATGGATGTGGAACTGGCCGCGATCGGCGCCCTGGTGCGGGTCATGCGCGCCGCGCAGTATGAAAAGGGCGTGACCGGCCAGATCATCGAGACCGACGCCAACCGGCCCTGCCGCGATTTGTTCCAGCGCTGCGGCTTCGCCCTGCGCGAGACCGAGGCGGGGCTATTCCATCTGGGCGATTCGGTGGAGCCGGCGGCGGCGCCCCATATCGCCGTGGTTTGATCCCGTGTAAGCGAGGCTTGCAAATCGCCGGCCTCGCCTTTATAACCTCCGCTTCCGTTGGGTGGGCGAGGCTTGTAAGGGCATGCCTCGGCGCCCGGAATCGTACTGATCCTATGTGAAAGGTCTGCGAAAAATGCCCAAAATGAAGACGAAGAGCGCTGCCAAGAAGCGTCTCCGCCTGACCGGTACCGGTAAAGTTCGTGCTAACGTCGCGTTCAAGCGTCACTGCCTGTCCGCCAAGACGTCGAAGATGAAGCGCCAGGCGCGCGGCACCTTCATCGTCGCCGAGGTCGATGCCCCGGCGGTCAAGAAGCATTACCTGCCGTACGGAGGCTGATAAATGGCTCGTGTTAAGCGGGGCGTAACCACGCACGCCCGTCACCGTAAGATTATCAAGCTGGCCAAGGGCTACCGCGGCCGCAGCAGCACCAATTTCCGCATCGCCATCGAGCGCGTGGAAAAGGCGCTGCGTTATGCCTATCGCGATCGCCGCAATCGCAAGCGCCAGTTCCGCGCCCTGTGGATCCAGCGCATCAACGCCGGCGCCCGCGTCAACGGCCTGACCTATTCGCGCTTCATGAACGGTCTGAAGAAGGCCGGGATCGAACTGGACCGCAAGGTGCTCTCCGACATCGCGACCCGCGAGCCGG
>JAFAKZ010000116.1 GCA_019234745.1 Burkholderiales bacterium | reverse complement strand
TCCGGAAACGTGATGATTGTATTTTCATCGATATCGAGGACCCCGAACTGGAGTGTTTCGATCTGCATGGCCGGATGGTCTCCCTATACGTTCAAGTTTGGCTCAATCTAGCCGAAATTAAGGCAGACCGCAAAACTATTGAAATCGAGGGAGCCTCTGATTAAGTACCCGGGATCGCGTTTGCCCGGATTTTGGCCTGCTGCCGCGTTAAAAGTCGCTTATGTAACCCGTTACACCGCGCTCCTTTCGCCTTGCATCAGGCCAAAATCCGGGCAAACCCTCCGGACTGGGTCGCCCCTTGGGGCATGACGTCGTTCCCATGACCGTGCAACGTGGACCTACAACTCACTTACTTGACCCATAAAGCTGCGCTCGTTGTATCTAGTCCTGCAAGACTCGGCCCAGCGCGCCCCGGGTACTTAATCAGAGGCTTCCCAGGGATTTGTAAAAGCACCGAATTAGCGGAAATGAGGCCGAAAAACCAGGTATCCACTTCAGCCAACATATCGGTCGGCATATAATTAATTTAGTCAGGCCGGCGCAGGCAAATTCCCTGCGCAGCCCGGCCGACTGCCGTAGCAGGCGCGACAGATGCGGCCTATGGGAAAAATTTTCGTGTCAGCCCTAAAGTTAATCGGTAATGTGTCGATTATGGCCGTAACGGGATAGACAGGCCCCGGCCAAATGACAAAGGCGAAAGGATCGCCATGAAGATCGACAGCACAGGCAAACCACTCGGGACAACGCTCTCGAGGACAGACTCACGCTCGACCGGCAAAGCTGCTTCCGCCAGCACCGATACAGGCACGTCCCAATCAGACAGCGTGGATGTGAACACTTTCACCAGCCGCTTGCAGGCACTCAGCAATAGCCTGAGTACGCAACCGGTAGTAGACGAAGCAAAAGTTGCCGAGATCCGGCAAGCGATTGCCGAGGGCCGCTTCACGATCCGCCCCGACGCGATCGCCGATCAGCTCGTCCGCAACGTGAAGGACATGCTCTCGAAGAACTAGGTTGCCGCCGGCCAGCTTCGGGCCAGCACACAGCGCCGATTACCGCCCAGCGGAGTCGGCGTTGTCGTTTTTGCAGTCGCGCGCACGCCAACGCAACACCCGAAGCACCCCAGCAGGCACGCCGCTTGCTTCAAATAAGCAAAGCTCTCCCGTGTAACTGTTTTGACCGGCGCGACCCACCATGCAAACCTCACCGCTGCAAACCCTGCTGAACAATGAACTTGCGGAAGTCGACGCATTCATCGACCTGCTTGAACGCGAGCAGACCGCGCTGATCCAAAACACACTGTCCGAGCTGATTGAATTTGCCAAGCAGAAGACGGTTCGGGCGCACACGCTGGGTATCTATGCCAAGGACCGCAAGCGCTTGTTCGAAGCCAACGGCGTCGAGTTATCGCCGCACGCACCCTATGAGATCATCCGCGTACGCAATATGCCGGAAGACGCATTCACGCCGCTGGTCAAGGGCTGGCACAAGTTGCTGCAGTCTGCACGGAAGGCCAGCGCACTGAACCAAACCAACGGCCAGCTGATCGAGACACGCCACCAGCAGAATCAACAGCTGATGATGTTGCTTCAAGCCAACAGCCCGGGCGGTACCGTGATGTCCTACGATGCCTACGGCCACCCGAAACTCTCGCGCCGCGGAGGTCTACGTGGCACGGCCTGAAGCTACCTGACGGGAATAAGGGCGCGCGGGCGTCGCCCACGGTTAGGTATTGCCTGGCGCCTTTGGCGGCATGGTAGCCGCATCCGCCTTGTCGTCCGTCAGTATCTGCACGGTAACGCGACGATTCTTGGCGCGCCCGGCGGGGTCGTCGTTCGACGCCAGCGGTCGGTTGTCGCCATAGCCGATCGCCACCAGGCGATTGCCGTTCACGCCGTTGCCTTCGAACAATCGCACAACCGTACCTGCGCGCGCGGCGGAAAGTTCCCAGTTGGAAGGAAACTGTGGCGACGCGATGGGGACATTGTCGGTATGACCTTCGATCTGGATCAAGTTCGGACCAGTCGACAATTTACGCGAGATATCAGTCAGGACGCCGATGGCCTTCGGGTCCAGCGTCGCCGAACCAACAGGGAACAGTAGGCTGGCATTCACCTCGATAGCCACGCCGCGCTTGTTCTCTGTGATATTGACCTGCCCCTGCTCGATCAACTTGGCCAGGTCCGACTTCAACTCCCCTTCGGTCTTCTTGAGCTGCTGTTGCTGCTCCTCCTGCTTGCGCAACAATTCCTGCGCCTGCCTTTCCTTCTGATAATTGACGAAGGGGAGCGATATGAAGGAAGCGTTGGTGCCACTCGGGTCGGTGTGCGATATCGCCTGCGCGGCGGTATCGGGCTTGCGGAAGGCAACTGTCAGGGAATTGGACAATACCCGATACTTGCCCTCGTTGACCTGAGAGATGGCGTACATCACCACGAAGAAAGCGAACAGCAGCGTGATGAAGTCCGCATAGGACACCAACCAGCGGTCGTGATTGTCGTGATCGTCGTGCTTTCGCCTGCGCGCCATGTCGTATCCGGGTATCGATGCGGTGACCGAATGTCCGCCAGTGCCGCCCATGCGTAGGCAGCACCGGCAGCGCTACCTTACCTTAGCTTCATATCGAAGTAGCTGCCGAACTTCTCTCCAGCAGAAGCGCCAATGGAATGCGCCAGGCGGTTCGCCCAATCGTCGCGCGGCGTATAGTCGACGATATTGTCGAACTTCACCACGTCGCGCGCCACACTCTCGGCACTGCCGTAGGCATCGGCCAGACCCAGGTCGATGCTCTTTTCACCGCTCCAGACGAGACCAGAGAACATATCCGGCGTTTCCTTCAGGCGCTTGCCGCGACCATCCTTCACCGTGCGGATGAACTGCTGGTGCACCTCATCCAGCATCTTGTGCGCGTAAGCCACCTGGGCAGGGTTCTGCGGCGAGAACGGGTCGAGGAAGCCCTTGTTTTCGCCCGCCGTCAACAAGCGGCGCTCGACGCCGAATTTTTCCATGGTGCCGGTGAAGCCAAAGCCATCCATCAGCACGCCGATGGAGCCGACCAGGCTGGCCTTGTCCACGTAAATCTTGTCGGCCGCGACAGCCACGTAGTAGCCGCCCGAGGCGCAGATATCGTCCACCACGACGTACAGCGGCACGTCCGGGTGCAGCTTACGCAGGCGATGCATCTCGTCGTTGATCTGCCCCGCCTGGACGGGGCTGCCGCCAGGGCTGTTGATGCGCAGGATCACGCCCTTGGTGTTCTTGTCCTTAAATGCGTCGCGCAGACCCTGTATGACGTTGTCCGCGCTGGCCGGGTTACTGGCGGCGATGACACCATTCAGTTCGACCAGCGCCGTATGAGGCGTCAAGCGGCTCGGGTCGGAGCTACTGCCATGATGCCAGCCTGCAAACACCGCCAGGACAAGGAAGAGCCAGGCGAATGTCACAAAGCGGAAAAACACGCGCCAGTTGCGCGCCTTACGCTGTTCCTTCAGTGCCGCCGTCAGGAGGTTTTCCAAGACCTGACGTTCCCAGCCGGGGTTTTGCTGCTCGCTCATTCAAGGTTTTCCAATATCGGATTTAACTACGATGCTCAACGCACTCTGACGTCGGGCAGGAAAAACACGTCGCCGCCCTCTTCCACGACGGCGAGCTTGACCAGCCGCGCACCCTTGCACGGCCCGCCCAGGCACAGCCCGGTGTCCGGCCTATAGTATGCGCCGTGGGTTGCGCAGATCAAATAGGAGTGGCTCAAATCGAAGAAGTCGCCTTCATTGAAGTCCATTTCGACGGGGATATGTGCACACTCATTGAGATAGGCATGCACCCGGCCACCCCAGCGCACGGCAAAGGCAGGCGCCGGCGTGCCGCCCCACTCCGCCTGGAAACGCTTGCCCAGGCCCCGCTCGACGAGCTCCTCGCTCGCGCAGATACGCCAGCGGCGCTCATCCATATTGGTTCACCCAGGTATCGAGCTCGGCAAAAGTATCGAACACCGCCAGTGGCTGCAACGCCGCCAGCTCGTGTCGCGGATGCGCCCCGTAGGCCACGCCCAGCGAGGCGGCACCGGCGTTGGCTGCCATCTGCAGGTCGTGCGTCGTGTCACCTATCATCACGGCTCGGGCCGGTGCCACACCCAGCCGGTCTGTGATTTCATCGATCATCTGCGGATGCGGCTTGGACTGGCATTCGTCGGCGCACCGGCTGAAATCGAAATACCTGTCCAGGCCTGTATTGCCCAGCGCGCGGTCCAGGCCCTTGCGCGACTTGCCGGTGGCGACTGCCAATAGGTAGCCCGCCTCCTGGTAACGCGCCAAGGCCTCCGGCACACCCTCGAACAACAATATGTCGGCGTCGCGCGCTAGGTAATGGCGCTTATAGGCTTCGATCACGTCGGCAATTTTCTCGTCACTCGCCGCGGGCGCCAGATACTGCATGGCCTGCACCAGGCCATATCCGATCACAAAGCTCGCCTGCTGGCGCGTCGGCACTTCCAGCCCCACTTCGGCAAACGCACTCTGTATCGACTGGGTAATAAGACCGGTCGAATCCGACAGCGTGCCATCCCAGTCGAAGATCAGAAGGTCGAAACGCTCAGCCATTCACTTGCTCCAAAGTATCCATATAGCGCTGCAACTCGACGGGGACGGGTGCTTCCAGCTCCATCTTCTCGCCGCTGACGGGGTGCGGCAAGGTTAGCCGCCAAGCGTGCAGGAACATGCGCTTGAGGCCAAGGCGCGGCAATTGTTTGTTTAGCGCAAAATCGCCGTACTTGTCGTCGCCCAGGATGGGGAAGCCGGATTGCGCGCAGTGCACACGAATCTGATGCGTACGCCCGGTTTTCAGCTCGCATTCCAGCAGGGTGGCGTCGGCGAACACGGCACGGCGGTTGAACACCGTATGCGACTCCTGCCCCTCGGGCGACACACGCACGCGGCGCTCGCCTTCCGCCGTCGTGTACTTGAACAGCTTGAAGCGCACGTGGCGGCGAGGGTCGGGGAACTGGCCCTGCACGAGTGCCAAGTAGCGCTTGTCCATACCGCGGTCAGTGCGCAGCATCTCATGTAGCGCAACGAGGGCGGCGCGCTTCTTCGCGACCAGCAGGATGCCCGAAGTCTCGCGGTCGAGCCGATGCACCAGTTCCAGGAACTTCGCCTGCGGGCGCAGGGCACGCAGCTGTTCGATCACCCCAAAGCTCACGCCGCTGCCGCCGTGCACCGCTACGCCGGCCGGCTTGTCGATCACGAGCAGCGCCTCGTCCTCATACAGTATGGGCAGCTCTGGGCCGCGCGCGGCCATGACGGCGCTATCGGGCTTGGCCGATGTTTCGCCCAGGCGCACGGGCGGCACACGGATCACGTCGCCAGCCTGGATACGGTAGGTCACGTCTGCCCTACCCTTGTTCACCCGCACCTCGCCGGAGCGCACGATGCGGTACACGAGCGACTTCGGCGCACCGCGCAAGTGGCGCATCAGGTAGTTGTCCAACCGCTGCCCAGCCATTTCGGCGTCGACGGTCAGAAAGGAAACTTTGCCTGGGCTAATCATCTTGTCATATACTCACGCGGTCAGCAGTACGTCTGACGGTGCCCACAAGGCAGCGTCATGCGTCAGACCCATCCTCGGCCCGCCGGTTCGGCAGGGTTCCAAAGCATGGATTATCGCACGCGCGGCCGGCTCGCGCGGTTCTCTTCTGTTCTTTTCCTCAGCGTCACTACCCTCTTGCCGTATCGGTATACCGGTACCACGTGCGCAAGGCAGACGCGTGCTTCATGCGGGAAAAAGACTTGGGAGTTCAACCCAGCCGGCGGTTAACGTTGTTCACCGCCAAGCAACGACGGCACAAAGACTGAACGCAGTTACGGACGAATTTTCGCCCGCCGCCTCCCCTAAACACCCGCCATTTGCGGGCATAGCGTTGAGGCGACGGTAGCAATACGGACACACCCGCGCCTGGCAACATGGTCAGGCAGCGACCCGCAACGGACCAGGAGACACACCCGCCACCCGCAACCGCCCGGACCCAAAAGCCCGTTCATGCTCTCTCGATGCGCCGCCGCGCCCCTAGGCCCGCCCACGCACCGGCATCACGACAGGACTTATTCCCGGCAATCGGTGGCTCGTGCAAACCGACAGTCCGTTCTCCGATAGCCTTTAGCCATCGGTGTGTCCTCCCGCTCGTCCGGCTGCGGGAGACAATGACATGAAACGCATGCTGTTCAATGCGACGCAGGCCGAAGAGCTGCGCGTCGCCATCGTCGACGGCCAGAAGCTGATTGATCTGGATATCGAAACCGTCGGCAAGGAACAACGTAAGAGCAATATCTACAAGGGTATCATCACCCGCATCGAGCCCTCCCTCGAAGCCTGCTTCGTCGATTACGGCACCGACCGCCACGGTTTTCTCCCCTTCAAGGAAGTCGCCCGCGCCTATTTCCAGGACGGCGCCGACGGTCGTTCGCGCATCCAAGATGCGCTGAAGGAAGGCATGGAGCTGATCGTCCAGGTGGAAAAGGACGAGCGCGGCAACAAGGGCGCAGCACTCACGACCTTTATCTCGCTGGCCGGTCGCTATCTGGTCCTGATGCCGAACAACCCGCGTGGCGGTGGTGTTTCCCGCCGCATCGAGGGTGAAGAGCGCCAGGAACTGCGCGCCACCATGGACCAGCTCGACGTGCCCAACGGTATGTCCATCATTGCCCGTACCGCAGGCATCGGCCGCAGCGCCGAAGAACTGCAGTGGGACTTGAACTACCTGATGCAACTGTGGCGCGCCATCGAGAACGCCGCAGGCTCGCAGTCGGGCCCCTTCCTGATCTACCAGGAAGGCAGTCTGGTCATCCGCGCTATCCGCGACTACTACCAGCCCGACATCGGCGAAATCCTGATCGACACGGAATTCGTGTTCGAGCAGGCACGCCAGTTCATGAGCCACGTCATGCCCGGCTTCGTGAACCGCGTGAAGCTGTACAAGGATGACGTGCCGCTGTTCTCGCGCTTCCAGATCGAACACCAGATCGAGACGGCCTTCTCGCGCGAAGTGGCCCTGCCCTCGGGCGGCGCCATCGTGATCGATCACACGGAAGC
>JAFAKZ010000029.1 GCA_019234745.1 Burkholderiales bacterium | reverse complement strand
GGCTTGTATTCGAGCTTGTTGCCCTCGCGGTTCCAGATGGTGTGCTTCAGCCAGTTCTTGTCGTCGCGGCCGTTCGGCTGCTCCGGCGTATCGGGTGCATCGTCGCGCACGTGGGCGCCACGCGATTCCGTACGGGCTTCGGCCGAGATCATCGTGGCCTTGGCCACTTCAATCAGGTTGTCCAGCTCCAGCGCTTCGATACGTGCCGTGTTGAATACCTTGGACTTGTCGCCGATCTGCGTCTGCCGGACCATCTTCTCAACTTCGAGAATCTTCTCGACGCCTTGCTTGAGCATGTCCTTGAAGCGGAACACGCCGCAATGCGCCTGCATGACACGCTGCATGGCCGAGCGGGCTTCGTTTACCTCGACACCGTTCTTCTGGTTGTTGAGGCGATCGACGCGAGCGAGGGTGCGGTCGATTTCCGACTGCGGAATCTCGGGCAGGGCCTTCACTTCGTGCTTCACGTACTCGATCAGCGAGTTGCCGGCGCTCTTGCCGAACACCAGCAAGTCAAGCAGCGAGTTCGTACCCAGGCGGTTGGCGCCGTGCACGGAGGCACAGGCCACTTCACCGGCCGCGTAGAAGCCCGGCACGACGGTGTTCGGGCCATCGGCGCCCGGCACCACGACCTGGCCGTGGTAGTTCGTGGGGATGCCACCCATCTGGTAGTGGCAGGTCGGCACGACGGGGATCGGGGCCTTGATCGGGTCGACGCCGGCGAACTTGATGGAGATTTCGCGGATACCTGGCAGGCGGTGCTTGATGACTTCCGGATCCAGGTGCGTGATGTCCAGCAGCACGTGGTCCTTGGCAGGGCCGCAACCACGGCCTTCGTTGATTTCCGTCACCATGGCGCGCGACACGACGTCACGCGAGGCGAGATCCTTGGCCACCGGGGCATAGCGTTCCATAAAGCGCTCGCCGGCCGAGTTGCGCAGGATACCGCCTTCGCCGCGCACGCCTTCCGTGATCAGCACGCCCGCGCCGGCTACGCCGGTCGGATGGAACTGCCAGAACTCCATGTCTTCCAGCGGGATGCCGGCACGCGCCGCCATGCCCAGGCCGTCACCCGTGTTGATGAAGGCATTGGTGGACGATTGGAAGATACGACCGGCGCCGCCCGTTGCGAACAGCGTGGCCTTGGCCTGGAAAATGACGATTTCCGACGTTTCCATTTCCATGGCGATCACACCCAACACCTTGCCCTCGGCGTCGCGGATCAGGTCCAGTGCCATCCATTCGACAAAGAACTGCGTATTGGCGCGCACATTGCGCTGGTATAGCGCGTGCAGCATGGCGTGGCCGGTACGGT
Organism: Burkholderiales bacterium; assembly: GCA_019234745.1. Classification (GTDB taxonomy): domain Bacteria; phylum Pseudomonadota; class Gammaproteobacteria; order Burkholderiales; family Chitinimonadaceae; genus JAFAKZ01. The sequence continues at coordinate 16,604 of JAFAKZ010000029.1, read as the reverse complement.
CTGCTGCAGCGCAGGCGCGGCGTACGGGCTTTTCACCGAAGTTCGACATATGGCCGCCGAACGGACGCTGGTAGATGGTGCCGTCATCGTTACGGTCGAACGGCATGCCGAAGTGTTCTAGCTCGATCACGGCTTCCGGTGCGGCGCGGCACATGAATTCGATGGCATCCTGGTCGCCCAGCCAGTCCGAACCCTTCACGGTATCGTACATATGCCAGTGCCAGTGATCTTCTTCCGAATTACCCAGCGAAGCGGACACGCCGCCCTGCGCTGCAACTGTGTGCGAGCGGGTCGGGAACACCTTGGACAGCACGGCCGTCTTCAGGCCGGCCTCGGAAAGCTGCAGCGCAGCGCGCATACCGGCACCGCCGGCACCCACCACCACTGCATCAAAAGTACGTTTAGCCAGGTTCGCCATTACACACCCCACACTACTTTGATCGCGTAAACAAAACTGCCGACAAGCCACAGAATCGTGAGGACATGCAGCGTCAGACGAAGGCCCAGCGGTTGGACATAGTCCATCCAGATATCACGCACGCCGACCCAGGCGTGCATCAGGAGCGCCATGACGGTGACGGTGGTGAACACGCGCACCCAGGTCTGGGCGAAGAGCGCCTTCCAGCCCTCGAAGCTGGCGTCAGCGGCCAGCACGAGCAGTGCGACCAGGCCAACCGTATAGAACAGCATCACGATGGCCGTAATGCGTTGAACCAACCAATCGCGCAAACCGTAGTGCGCGCCGATGACTTCGCGATTTACCACAGTACACCTCCGATAACTGCCGTCAGGGCGATGCTGACAAACAGGACGACCTTGGCCGTCATGCGGGCCGTGGACAGCTCGATGCCGCGGTGGGCATCCAGGAACAGGAAGCGCACGCCGGCGCAGGCGTGGTGCAGGTAGGCCCACAGCAGCGCGACCAAGCCCAGCTTGATGACGGGGTGCGAGATAAAGCCGCGGAAAGCGTCATAGGTCGCCTCATTGCTGAGCGAACCGGAAAGCAGCCACAGCACGAGCGGAATAGAGAGGAACATCAAGGCACCGCTGACGCGATGCAGGATGGACACGATGCCGGGGAGCGGCAGCCTGATCTTTGGCAGATCAAGGTGCTTGGGGCGTTCTTTCGCCATGACTGTTTCCTTGTTTGAATTAGACCCTCGCCACAATATCTTGCGGCCGGACTCACACCCATCCGAAAGGGGGCAAAGCCTTTCGATTGTAGCAAAAACATTTTCAAGTACTTGGCGACATGCTTGTCCAACAAGCCTGCCGAAATCACCGCTTTACGCGCTAAACCTGATATGCATACGCATCGGTTCGGCAACGCAGCAAGGACCACTCCACAGGGTCACCCGTCATCGCATGCGCGACGCGCGTCACCTCCAAGAGCGATGCGTCCACTTCCACCCCCAGGAGCCGCGCGTCTTCGCGCTCGGCTCTTATCGCACGGAAGGTCGGCGGCGCAGACAGCACGCGCAATCCGAACTCCCGCCACCACACCACGCGCAGATTACTATTGGCATGGCGAATACGGCGTGCATCCAGGCCTTCGAAGCGCTCTGCCGACACCGCGCTTTCGATCACCGCGAACGGCTCGCCCAGCACGCGCACCAGGCGCTTTACCGTGATGAGCGCCGCACCGCGCCGTAATCCCAGTGCTGCGGCCTCTTCGCCCGCATTCGCGCGCGCGCAGGCCAGCAACTCGACGGACGATTCGATCGCGCGCCCCGTGCCGCCGGCCACAGCGGCACCCCAATCATCCTCTGCCTCGGCCACGAAGGTGCCCAGACCTTGGCGGCGGCGCAGTACGCCCTCGGCCACCAGCGCGTCCATGCCCTTGCGCACCGTGCCCTGGCTCACGCCGAAGCGGTCGGCCAGTTCGAACTCGCTGGGCAGCGACTCGCCGGCATCCCACTCGCCCGCCTCGATGGCAGCGACGATGCGGTCGCGCACTTGCGCGTAGAGCGGTGCCCGACCAATCAATTCACCGCGACCACGACCCGGAGCCAGTGACACTTCGCGTACCTATACACCATATGGTTTGCAGCTTTATACGCCATCGACGGCGCAATGTCCAATTCAGTCTTATATAAGATATAAGTATGAATGCCACATTGCCCGAAAATTCATCGGAAACCGGGTGATTTCAGCGACTTGAGGTGCTAGACTCGCTTCATCGCTGCGCTGCATCATAGGTGCCGCTAACAAAACCGTTCTGACGTCGTCGTGCGGGTTAGGCCAGAAGTGTTTTGTTAGCGGCTCAGGAGCGCTGCAACCGTCGTAGACCCGGCGCGAGGCTTGGCGTGTGTTGTCCGAAGCCGTCGCGAGCGGGCCTGCTTCATTTCCCCGTCATTCAGGAGCACTTTCCATGAAGAAACCCGTTCGCGTTGCCGTCACCGGCGCAGCCGGCCAAATCGGCTACAGCCTGCTGTTCCGTATTGCTTCCGGCGAGATGCTGGGCAAGGACCAGCCCGTCATCCTGCAGATGCTGGAACTGCCGATGGAAAAGGCCCAGGCAGCGCTCAAGGGCGTGATGATGGAACTGGAAGACTGCGCCTTCCCGCTCTTGGCTGGCATGGTCGGCACGGACGACCCGCTGGTTGCCTTCAAGGATGTCGACGTCGCCATGCTGGTCGGCGCCCGCCCCCGCGGTCCAGGCATGGAGCGCAAGGACCTGCTGCTGGAAAACGCCAAGATCTTTACCGCCCAAGGCGCCGCGCTCAACAAGGTCGCCAGCCGTGACGTAAAGGTGCTGGTTGTCGGCAATCCGGCCAACACGAACGCCTACATCGCCATGAAGTCGGCCCCGGACCTGCCAGCCAAGAACTTCACCGCCATGCTGCGCCTGGACCACAACCGCGCCCTGTCGCAACTGGCCGAAAAGGCCGGCGTGGCCGTGGCCGAGATCGAGAAGCTGACCGTGTGGGGCAACCACAGCCCGACGATGTACCCGGACTACCGTTTCGCCACAGCCGGCGGCGTGTCGCTCAAGGACAAGGTCAACGACGAAGCCTGGAACCGCGAAGTCTTCCTGCCCAAGGTTGGCAAGCGCGGCGCAGCCATTATCGAAGCACGCGGCCTGTCCTCGGCTGCATCGGCGGCCAACGCTGCCATCGACCACATCCGTGACTGGGTGCTGGGCACGAACGGCAAGTGGGTCACCATGGGCATTCCGTCCGATGGTTCCTACGGCATCCCCGAAGGCGTGATGTACGGCGTGCCCGTCACTTGCGCCAACGGCGAATACACCCGTGTCACCGGCCTGGAAATCGATGCCTTCTCGCGTGAACGTATGGACTTCACGCTGGCCGAGCTGGAAGAAGAGCGCGCTGGTGTGGCCCACCTCCTGGGTTGATCGCCCAAGCGGTAAAGAAAAGCGCCAGCATTTGCTGGCGCTTTTTTATTGCCTAGGCTCGTCGCGCAATCACGCGTCGCGGCGCATCAACTCCACGACGGCCCAAATCCAGTCGGCACCCTTCTCCAGCGTATCGCCAATGCGCACGACGAAAGACTTGTCACGCGCCACCACGTGGTACAGGCGCCCCGGCGCGTAGTCGGCGGAATGCATCATCAGGCTATTCGCCCGCTTGCCGTCGGCGATATAGGGGATGTAGAGGCCGCTCTTCGGCAACACGAGGCCTACCGTATCGATGCCCTCGATGGCAGCAGGCGCATTGCGCTCCGCCTCCAGCGATTTCATACTGACCGACACAGGCGTGCTGCTCAAAATCTGCACGCCTGCGTACAGTTGTTGGGGATTGATACGATTCAGCCGGCGCACGACGGCGATCATCCAGTTGTCCTGCTCGGTATTGCGCAAGGCCAGCAACACGCCCAGGCGCACCCAGTCGTGACCCTCGATCGGCAGGACGGCACCAAAGCCCCCTTCCGATTCATTTTCGATCACCCAGGAATCGTATTCGATAGTCTTGGCCTTGCTGACATAGGCATGGTTGCGCGCCTGCATGGACGCAAGCTTCTGCTTGGTGCGCTCCGTGACGTAGCCATAGAGCTTCATGTCCATGACTTCGTCGTTATCGGGCGCATGGCGGGCCGTGGCGCGGGACATCGCTCGTTCGTCGTCAAAACGCACGGCAGAGAAAATGACAACGAGGCTGGATGCCACCTGCACCAGCTTGCTGACACGCGTACGCTCGCTGCGATGTGCCTGTTGGCTGCGCTCGCGCGACCACAGGATTTCCAGTTGGCGCATGAAGTCAAGGCAAGCAGGCATGCGTGCATCGTCGCCCAGCCCGAGCCGCGTGGGCGAATCACCCACTTCCAGTTGGTGCATCACCCGATTCATTTCAGCCAGCAGCTCGGTGACGCCCCAAAAACGCATCATCTCGCCTTCAACGGCCTCATGAATCTTGGCGGGTCCCGTTGGCTCAGCCAGGTTCACGCAGAACTGATGTATGCCGTCTCGGTATTTCCGTTCCACCTGCACATGGCGCGACCAGCTGGCAAGCCAGCGGTCAGCCCAATCGAATTGACGCAGGCTAAAGTTGCCGTTGTTCAGCGTAGCCAGCATCTGGATGCGGATGAATTCGTCGGCACACGAGGTAGGGTGCGGCTCTGCACTCGGGTAGAGATTAAGCGGGTCGCTGTCGATGCCGCTGACCTCGGCGAGGCGATACAGCTGGTTGGCCGTCGACCACAGGGCCGAGGGCGGCGCCTGGAAGCGGAAGAAGTGCCACTTGACCTGGATACCCACGTAGCGCAGGGCGCGCGCCAACATGGCTGCAGTCGCCTGCTGGAAGCCGATTTCCTCTTCGGGCTTGGGATTTTCCAGGCGGATGAAGGGATGGTAGGCCGACAGCATGGCGCGCGACATGCCGACGATCATGTCCCACAGGCGCTCTTCGATCGCCTTGCCGGCACGCGGGTTCTGGATGTATTGCTGTTTTACCTGCTCGAACGTCGGCTGGATCTGCTCGTCCACGACGAAAAGCGCTTTCAGCGTTTCAAGGCCCAGGGGGCGCCGTAGCTCGATGCTGGCCAGCAACTCGCGCACACCCTGCAGTTGGCCGGCGATGTCGTGCTGCAGACGCAGCTCTTTCATCCACGCCCCGGCGGAACGCGCATCGGCCAGCGGGTCGAGTTCCCGTTTGACCATTCCCGACAGTGAACCGAACAGCTTCAGCATGAGCCTACATTATCCTAGCGCCGGCACTGCGTCGATCAACCAGCTCTCCGCCTCGGCGGCGCTGTCGAAAATCTGCACATCGGTATCCACGAACAAGCGGGCAATCCAGGCCGCCCAGGTCGTCCATTGGTCGTTGGTCACGATGGCGATACGGCCAAACTCACTGCGATGTTCTCGGCTGAAGCGAATCTCTTCCCATACGACGTCTAGCGTATAGCCAAGCATCTCCGTCAAATCGAACATCAGGTTCGGCTTGCCCTGAAACCGCATCTGGTAAAGGACGTTGTCTTCGAATTCCTTGTAGTCGGCCAGCGTAAACTCTCCCGCAACGGAAGCCAACACGCAATGGGCCTTGTGTTCAATTGCAATCATCCTGCTCTCCATGTTGCCTGGAATGTTCAACGAACACGGGCGCGGAAATATGCATTATGCATACCCGTACAGCCGTGTGTCCATTTGGTCTTTAGTCTTTATACCCGACGCTAGCCCTCGCATTCCAGTATCACGAAGGCCACGGCCGATAGTCGCTCATCGCTGAGCGACAAATGGGCGCGTGTGATGCCGCGCTCAGACATATAGGCCTGGATGGCATCGTCGAATGCCAGGACTGGCTTCCCGCTTGCGTCGCTCGCCACCGTGATGCCCGCCAGCGTCACGGGCGGCATGACGCCCGTGCCTAGCGCTTTGGAAAACGCCTCCTTGGCCGCCCAACGCTTGGCCAGGTAGGGGCCTGGGTCAGCGAAGTCACCTACGCGAGCACGCTCGGCCGGTGACAGCAGTCGCAGGATAAATCGCTCACCATGCCGGGCATAGGCAGCGCGTATTCGCTGAATTTCCACCAGGTCGGTACCGATGCCGTAGATCATGGAACCTTGTTCGCTATCGTTGAGACAGACGACCCTTCTCAAAGTTTGTGGAGGTCGCGCAACAAATTGCGCGTGTGCAGTGGTGTAGAACCGAGCAACTCGCCCAGCAGGGCACGCATCAGGGTCTTCGCCTGTTGTGCATCACGTGGCTCGCGGTAGTCGTTTTGCGCCATGGCCAACAAGGCTCGTCCGCCAATGGGGGCACCAAGATGGCTTCCGCCTGCGTAGGCAGGCAACAGCCCTGTTCCGCTGACGAAAACATAGTCGACATCCGCCAGCACGGCCGCGCCGCGCGCGTCGCGCTCCAGTTCGAAACCGTAACCCAATTGCCGGAGCATGGCGAGTTCGAAACGCCGCAAGATGGGCTCGACCTCCCCTTGCGCGGCAGACAGTGCACGGATGGCGGCAGTGTAGACGTCGAACAGCTCTGGGTGCGGGTCCTCGCGCGCCATAAGCTTCAACATGAGTTCGTTCAGGTAGAAGCCACAGATCAGCGGCAGACCCGTTAGCTGCGGCACGCCACCCTGCCATTCTGCCGCATGCAGAGTCCGCAATTCGCCGCTGCCGAACCAGGACAAGCGGAGCGGCTGGAACGCCATCAGCACGCCGCGCAAGGCCGATGCCGGCCGACGGGCGCCACGCGCGACTAGCGCTACCCGACCGCGCTCGCGCTCGAATACCTCGATGACGAGGCTGGTTTCCTTGTAGGGGTAGCTATGCAGCAACCAAGCCGGCGCCGCTTCGACACGTTGTTTGCTGCCCGCAAAGCTCGTTGCCATCGCGCTGCGCGTGCCCCTGTGCCTTATTCGTAGCCGAACTGGCGCAGCATGCGGGTATCGTCGGCCCAGCCGCTCTTGACCTTGACCCAGACCTCCAGGAAGACCTTACCGTCGAACATCTTTTCCATGTCCGTGCGGGCCTGGGTGGAGATTTCCTTGAGGCGCTCGCCGTCCTTGCCGATGATGATGGCCTTCTGCGCATCGCGGTCGACCAGGATGGCCGCGTAGATACGGCGCAGATTGCCCTCTTCCTCGTATTTCTCGATCTCGACCGCTGTCGAGTAGGGCAACTCGTCACCCACCAGGCGGAAGATCTTTTCGCGGATCAGCTCGGCCGCCAGGAAGCGCTCGGAGCGGTCCGTCACCTGGTCTTCCTCGTACATCGGCTCGCCTTCCGGCAGCAGCGGTTCAATGGCGTCGAGCAGGACTTCGACCTTCATCACCTTCTGTGCGGAAATCGGCACGATGGCGTGGAAGTTGAATTCTTTGGACATGCGCTCCATGAAAGGCAACAGCTGCGCCTTGTCCTTGACCAGGTCGGCCTTGTTGATCACCAGGATGACGGGCTGGTTCCGGGGTAACAGCTTCAATACGGCTGCGTCGCGGCTGTCGAACTTGCCCGCTTCGATGACGAACAGCACGACGTCGATATCGGCCAAGGTCGTGGTCACGCCGCGGTTCATCGCCTCGTTGAGTGCGCTCCGGAACTTCGTCTGGAAGCCCGGCGTATCGACGAAAATGTACTGTGCCGCTTCATCGGTACGAATACCCGTGATGCGATGGCGTGTGGTCTGCGCCTTGCGCGACACGATGCTGATCTTTTGCCCGATCAGGCGGTTGAGCAAAGTCGATTTCCCGACGTTAGGTCGGCCGACGATGGCGATAAAACCTGTGCGAAAACTCATCGCCGATTTCCCTTTTTGTCCTGAGTCGACTGTAGACCGTCTAGCGCGCGGGCGGCAGCTTCCTGCTCTGCCATCCGTCGGCTCGCACCCTCGCCTTCCGTCGTCAGGTCATGCGATTCGATCCGGCATTGCACGACGAAATGCTGGTCGTGCGCCTCGCCGCGCTGGTTGACGATGGTGTAACGGGGCAAAGGCTTGTGGCGCGCCTGCAGCCACTCCTGCAGCAAGGTCTTGTTGTCCTTGCCATGCGTACTGGGATCGAGCGCGCCGATCTTGGGGCTGACAAGCTGGCCGATCACTGTGGCGGCCTGCGCGAAATCGCTGTCAAGACAGACGGCCGCGAAGATGGCCTCCAGCGTGTCGGCAAGAATGGACGGGCGCTGATAGCCGCCACTGCGTGCCTCGCCATCACCCAGCCGCAAGAACTTGCTCAGGCCGATCTCGCCCGCCAGCTCGGCCAACGCCTCTTTCTTTACCAGGCTGGCGCGCAGGCGCGACAACTCGCCCTCGGTACGCTCAGGAAAGGCGTCGAACAGCATGCGGGCGACGGCGGCGTTTAGTATGCCGTCGCCGAGAAATTCCAGGCGTTCGTTGTGGGGCAGGCCGAAGCTACGGTGCGTGAGGGCCTGCCGCAATAATGCCGGGTTCTGGAAGCGGTAGGTGAGCGCCGCTTCCAATGCTTCATAGGTATCCGCCACGTTACTGTGCCGGCGCGCCGTGCTGCGCCTGGGCCGAAAAGTCGAACAGCAGGCTCACATTGGCGACCAGGTGCACCTTGGCCTGGTATGTGACGGAAATCGACGTGCCGTTGGCGTCCTGCGTGATATCCAGGTCATCGGGTTTTACCGACGAAATATCCTGAATCGACGCCCGCTTCACGAAACTCTCTCGGATCTCGGCTGGCGGCGCGCCGGCTTGTTCATTGGCCAACTGCTTCAGGACCGATTTGACGCTGAAGTACTCCGTGTAGACGGGAATCAACTGAATGACCAACAGCAGTGCGAGACCCAGCACAATCGCACCCAGCAGCATGGTCACCAGGCTCAAGCCATTTTGCTTACGCATGAAATGCCTCATTTTTTACGCGTCAGGCGGCGCGCCCACCGCGCCGTTCTGCGCCATTCTAGGAATTGGGCTCGCGTTTGCCTAGCCCGGCTCGGCAGTATTACTTGATTGTCGTACCAATACGGGCCGGATCGTGGAAATTCATCCAGATCATAAAGGCCTTGCCCACCAGTTGGTCTTCGCGCACAAAGCCCCAGTAGCGGCTATCGCGGCTGTCATCGCGATTGTCGCCCAGCATCAGATAGTGCCCTTGCGGAATGGTGCAGGCGAAGCCGCTGCCGTCGTCGTCGTACTTGCAATTTTCCTTGTGATCGAAAGACGCGACGTCGTACGGATTCAGCGTGGTCTTGCCGGGGGTGTTCAGCGTCTGGTGCGGCTTGTTGTTGAACGTCTCGGCCATCACGATGGGCACGGCCTGGAAATTGTACGACTCGTCCACGCGCGAACCATTGTCGTTCAGGCGATTACCGGACTTGTCCTTGTATTCGCCAACCGGGTTGCTGGCAATGCTCTCGCCGTTGATGGTCAGCAACTTGTTGTGATAGTCGATCTTGTCGCCCGGCAGGCCGATCAGGCGCTTGATGAAGTTCTGCTTCGGATCTTCCGGATAGCGGAATACGACGACATCGCCACGCTGCGGATGGTGGATGGCGATGACTGGCTCATTCAGGAACGGGACGCGCAGGCCGTAGTTGAACTTGTTGACCAGGATAAAGTCGCCGATCACCAGACCCGGACGCATGGAACTCGATGGAATCTGCATAGGCTCGACGACGAAGGTCTTGCCCAGGCCAATCAGCGCCAGCACCAGCGCATTGGAGAAGCCAAAGGCCGCCCACGAAGGCAGCGCCTTGTCACCACCCTTGGCCTTGTAGCCCATGAGGCGCGCCACCAGGGCCATGACGGCGGCCACCAGCATGATCACGAAGAACAGGTCGCTCGGATTGGCCCATTGCGCCAGTACGCCCCAGCCGCCGATCAGGATCAGGAAATAGCCCCACAGCGCGCTTTCCGGCATCTGCTCGGCATCGAAAATTGCTTCACCCTTGCGACCACCCAGCCAGATAAAAAACGGGCCGGCAAAAAGTGCAGCGCAAGCGACATACGTCCAGTTGATTTCCATCCGAATTCTTTTCCGTTGAAAGTTCCAGGGTCTGTTGACCTCTATTTACCGGATCGCGTTTGCCCGGATTGGGGCCTGATGCAAGGCGAAAATCGTGCCGCGTAGTGATCTACGCAAGCGATTTTCAACGCGGCAGCAGGCCCCAATCCGGGCAAACCCAAAGGGCCGGTCCGATTCTTGGGGCATGACGTCGTTACAACTCACTTACTTAACCCGCTAAGCCGCGCTCGTTGTGCCTAGTCCTGCCCCAAGACTCGGACCGGCGCGACCGGTAAATAGAGGTCAACAGACCCTGCTTATTTATCGCTGACCTGCAGAATCGCCAGGAAGGCCTCTTGCGGAATTTCCACATTGCCCACCTGCTTCATGCGCTTCTTGCCGGCCTTCTGCTTTTCCAGGAGCTTTTTCTTACGGGAGATATCGCCGCCGTAACACTTGGCCAGCACATCCTTGCGCATGGCCTTGACCGTTTCGCGTGCGATGATATGCGCGCCAATGGCGGCCTGAATGGCAATATCGAACATTTGGCGCGGAATCAGTTCCCGCATCTTGGAAACGAGTTCGCGGCCACGGTATACGCTGGTCGAGCGGTGCACGATGAGGCTCAGCGCATCGACCTTTTCGCCGTTCACCAGTACGTCGAGCTTGACCAGGTCGTCGGCACGGAATTCCTTGAAGTCGTAATCCAACGAAGCATAGCCACGCGACACAGATTTCAGCTTGTCGAAGAAGTCCATCACGACTTCGGCCATGGGCAGATCATAAGTCAGCATGACCTGGCGGCCCATGTATTGCATATTGCGCTGCGCACCGCGCTTCTGGTTGCACAGCGTCATCACGGCGCCGACATAGTCTTGCGGCACCAGGATGGTCGACGTGATGATGGGCTCGCGAATCTCTTCAATCTTGCCCAGGTCGGGCAGACGCGAGGGGTTTTCCACCTCGATCAGCTCGCCGTCCTTCATCAGCACCTGGTAGACCACGGTCGGCGCCGTGGTGATCAGGTCCATGTCAAATTCGCGCTCCAGGCGCTCCTGCACGATTTCGAGGTGCAGAAGGCCAAGGAAGCCGCAGCGGAAGCCGAAGCCTAGGGCCTGCGAGACTTCCGGCTCGAAATGCAGCGAGGCGTCGTTCAGCTTGAGTTTTTCGAGGCTGTCGCGCAGCGCGTCGTAATCGTGCGACTCGACCGGGTAGAGGCCTGCAAACACCTGCGACTTCACTTCCTTGAAGCCAGGCAGGGCTTCAGCCGCCGGCTTGTTCGCGATGGTGATGGTGTCACCCACCTTGGCGGAAGCCAGCTCCTTGATGCCGGCAATGATGAAGCCCACCTCACCTGCCTTGAGCGCGTCGCGCTGCAGCGATTTCGGTGTAAACACACCTACTTGCTCGCACAGGTGTTGTGCCTTGGTGGACATGAACAGCAGCTTGTCCTTAGGCTTGACCTGGCCGTCGACCACGCGCACCAGCATCACGACGCCAACGTAGTTGTCGAACCATGAGTCGATGATCAGGGCCTTGAGCGGGCCGTCCGGATCACCTGCAGGTGCCGGAATACGCGCGACCACCGTCTCCAGGATGTCCTCGATGCCGATGCCATTCTTGGCCGAGGCGCGCACGGCGTCGGTCGCCTCGATGCCGACGATGTCCTCGATTTCTTCGATGACGCGCTCGGGCTCGGCGGCCGGCAGGTCGATCTTGTTCAGTACGGCGACGACTTCCACGCCCTGCTCGATAGCCGTGTAGCAGTTGGCAACCGTCTGCGCCTCGACACCCTGGGAGGCGTCGACCACCAGCAGCGCGCCCTCGCATGCTGCCAGGCTGCGGCTTACTTCATAACTGAAGTCGACGTGGCCGGGCGTGTCGATCAGGTTCAGGTTGTACACCTGGCCGTCGCGTGCCTTGTACTGCAGGGCAGCCGTCTGCGCCTTGATGGTAATGCCCCGCTCCTTCTCGATGTCCATCGAATCGAGCACCTGCTCGCTCATTTCACGGGCTTCGAGGCCACCGCAAAACTGGATGAAACGGTCGGCCAAGGTGGACTTGCCGTGGTCGATGTGCGCGATGATCGAAAAGTTGCGGATGTGATTCATAAGGTTCGGCGTACCAGCTGCCAGATAGACATAAAAATGGGCACGTTGCAGCCGTGCCCACGTTGAACCTTAGGATTTTACCGGAAACGGCGGAGATACGCATCCAACGCCCGTCGATTCAGATGGTAGAAGCAGATCACCTCGTCCGCCTCACCCACCAACACAGGCACCATATCGCTGTATTTCGCCTCCGTCGCATCGTCGTCGTCGATGTCGAACCAGCTGACTTCGATACCGATGTCGGGCGCCAGCAGACGCAATTCCTCCTGCATCTGCCGGCACAGGCCACAATATTCGCGGCCGTAGAGTACGAGCGGGATTGCCGTCGTCATGCCGCAGCAAGCCCACCAGACAAGACGCGCTTACTCATCTGCCTTGCCGACTGCCTCAGGTGCCTTGATGCTGACGAATAGCGTATTTTCGCCGCGGCGGATACGCAGTGCTGCCGTATGGCCAGGCTTGACCTTGGCGAGCGTATCGGACAGCTGGGAGACGGATTTCACGTCTTCCACACCGACGCCGATGATGACGTCACCCGCTTGCAAGCCAGCTTCGTCAGCCGCACCGTTGGCCGAGGTAATCTGCAGGCCGTACTTGATCTTCAGCTTGTCGAGCAGCTGCGCGTCCGCGGGACGCACGGAGAGCCCAAGGTGAGCAATGGACGACTCCTTGTCCTCGCCCTTATGGTACTCGCGCTCCGCCGAGCGGCCTGTCGCCGCAGCTTCCAGCTCGGCCACGGCCACATCGAACGTCTTGCTGGCATGATCGCGCCAAACCTCGACCGGTACCTTGCTGCCCGGCTTGGTTTCACCCACGATGCGCGGCAGGTCTGCCGACTCCTCGACCGGCTGGCCATTGAACTTGAGGATCACGTCGCCCGCCTTGATGCCCGCCTTCCCAGCCGGACTGTCAGCCTCGACACTGCTGACCAATGCGCCGCGGCGCTCGTCCAGCCCAAAGTCGTGCGCCAGATCATCGTTCATCCCCTGGATGACCACGCCGATGCGGCCGCGGGCGACCTTGCCTGTCGCACGCAGTTGCTCGACGATGGCCATGGCATTGTCGATGGGAATCGAGAACGACAGGCCCATATAGCCGCCCGACTGGCTGTAGATTTGCGAATTGATGCCGACCACCTCGCCGCGCACATTGAACAGTGGCCCGCCGGAATTGCCCGGATTCACAGCTGCATCGGTCTGGATGAACGGGACATAGTTGTCGTCCGGCAGATTGCGGCCCTTGGCGCTGACGATGCCAGCCGTCACCGTATTTTCCAGGCCGAACGGCGAACCGATGGCGACGACCCACTCGCCGACCTTCAGCTTGGCGCTGGAGCCAATATCGGCCGTCGGCAGGTCCTTCGCGTTGATCTTGAGCACGGCTACATCAGAGCGCGCGTCCGAACCGATTACCTTGGCCTTGAATTCGCGCTTGTCGTTGAGCTTGACGATGATCTCTTCTGCATTGGCGATCACATGCGCATTCGTCAACACGTAGCCATCAGCACCTACGATAAAGCCGGAACCAAGCGAATGCGCCTTCTGCTCACGCGGCTGCTGGTTCGGCGCCTGGCCACGCGGAACGGGGAAGCCGAAGCGGCGGAACAACTCGAAGGGATCGTCACCGCCCTCATCGCCGCCAAAGCCCTGAATCTGCGGGCGATTATTGTGGATTACTTGCGTCGTGCTGATATTGACGACCGCCTTGCCTTCCTTTTCCACCAGCCCGGTGAAATCGGGCAGGCCGACCACCAGCGGCGCGGATGCGGCAACAGCCGGCGCGGCCGAGCTCGCTACTGCCGGCGCGACCGTCGCGGTCTGACCGCTCGCGGCTTCCGTGCACGCCGACAGCGCCATTGCCATCAGCGTCGCGGTCAACAGGCTGTATTTCATCGCATTGATCCTTCTTATGTGAACAAGTTGCCAAACAAGAACCTGCCCGGGCATTACCCCCGCCCCAGGCTTCGAAAACCAGCTGGAAACTTCGATTTTCCAGGTCACCGCAAGTTCCTCAACTACAGCCTACAGACATCAACTTGCGGGAATATGTGACTAACCGTGGGGTTCGAATGCCATGGCAAACAACTGCACGGTTTGTGGCGGTACCTCGCCGATAGCCGTGATACGCCAGCCCTGCGTTTCGCGCGAGAAGAAGCTGACGCGCCCCTGCTTAAGGGGAAGCGACACAGGACCGTTGTCCGCCGGCTCGATGAACACCGAAACGCTGGCCAAACCGTCGCTGTACACGTAGTGGCGTACCGGCTTGGGCTTGCCCGGCATCTGGCTTTGCATATCCTTGACCAGCTTGAAGCCGTTTGGCAAGCCGGCACTGGCCGACACCGGCAGCTCAGCGAGGGCAGGCTGCTGCGGGTTGACTTCCTGTGGCGTCAGCCGTACGGCAAACGAGGGCTTCAATAGGTGCGGGTCAACCTCGCCGCCGATATCGAGCTGGCTGAAGGTGAAACGCTCAATTGGGGTCTGGTCGCTGGTGCTGAAGGTGGTGCTCTTGAGCATCAGGCCCGAATTCGGCTCGATGCACAACTTGTGCGGTAGGCGCAGCTTGTCGCGCGGCTCGAGCATGATGGTTTGGCACTCATGCCCAGCCACGCGCTCCGTACCGTAACGGCGGAAGTTGTAGTTGGCCAGCACGTCGGTAGCCTGTTCCGGAATGATGCCCGGGAAGAACTTGTTGGCTACCTTGGTGTCGACCACGAAAGGCCGCTGGCTGGGCAACAGGCAGACGATCTGGTTGCCCACGCGCACGAACTCGCGCGGAATACCATCGAGCGATTCGCGCCGCTCCTGCTCGCCTCCTGCATCGAACACGTGCGCCACACGGAACATCTCCATCACGTCGCCGTGCTGGTAGACATAGATACCGCTGTAATTCAGGTTGCGCGCCCCGCTGATCATCTTATGCAAGATGTCGGAGGACTCGCTGGTGGTCAATAGGTCGGAAGCCTGTGCACCAAGGGCGATCAACAACAGCCCGCACAGGCCCAGACGCAACATCTTCTTGGACGACATCTTCGGGCTAGGCGATCAGTGGACGGTAGGCTTTTCAGCTTCCGCTTCGGTGAGGATCACCGCGCGGTGCGCAAAGCCCGGGTTGCCGAGTACGTCCTGATGCGCGACCAGGTAGGGGCTGACATCCGCCTCGTCTTGCGCTGCAGGCTGATTCACGGCGACGTAGGGCGCGGCCATCTGCTGCGAGTTGGCACTGCGTGTCACATACCAGGCGGTTGCGCCGACGATGACAATGGAAGCGGCCATCGACATGGCTACCCAGCGGCGGCGCACGGGTTGCTGCTTTCTGCGCATTGCACCGGGGGCGACAACGATCGGCTCCGCGTCCAACCGATCCGAAAAACGTGACATGAAGTCAGGGGAAAGCGCGGGCCGTTCGCGCATCGCATCCGAAATCAGATGGAATTCGCGCCAGCAGCTTGCACAATCTTCATCTTCATTAAGCGAAGCGATCAGCCTGTCGATGTCCTGATCGTTCCACTCACCGTCCATCATGGCGGAAAGCTTTTCCTGCATATTTTCTACACCCATGTAACGGAGATGATTACCAGCGCCTATCCGGACCGACGGAGTCGATCATCGGGCGGAGCCGGGCCGCAATTGCCTCACGGGCACGGAAGATGCGCGAACGCACCGTCCCGATCGGACAGTTCATGACCTCGGCAATATCCTCGTACGAGAGACCTTCCATCTCGCGCAGGGTAATTGCCGTACGTAACTCCTCCGGCAGCGCCTCGACAGCCTGATTGACGGTAGCAACGATTTGCCGATTCATCAACTCGGTTTCGGGGGTGTTCAAATCGGGAAGCTGAGCCGCAGTGTCCAGCGTCTCGCCATCCTCGTCTTCGTATTCCGTGGAAAGTACCGGGCGTCGGCCCAGCGATGCAAGATAATTCTTTGCGGTATTGATGGCAATACGATACAGCCAGGTATAGAAAGCGCTCTCGCCACGGAAGGTCGGCAGCGCCCGGTAAGCCTTGATGAAGGCTTCCTGGGCCACGTCCTCGATCTCGGCCTGGTCGCGGATCATGCGGCTCAACAGGCGCGCGATCTTGCGCTGATACTTGCAGACAAGCAGCTCGAACGCCTTCTTGTCGCCGCGCTGGACGCGCAGTACCAGCTCGTGGTCGATATCCCGCTCGCTCGACATGCTCGCTTTCTTTTCCTCGGCCTGGATCGTGGCAACCGGTGCCGCCACCTGTCCAACCTGGTCAAGATGCCGATCGTTTGCGATATTTTCAAGCCCGCGCCCGGATTTGGCCTTCGATTTGGGCTCTTCCGTCCACGAATCGAGCAATCCACCGGGCCTTAGTGCAATCGTATCCATGCTTCTCTGAGCCTTTCGCCTTCACTCCCTATCGGGCACACCACAGAGACCCCGCGGGCGTGAAATTAGTTCCCCACCGCCTCGACGTCGGGATTGGCGCTAAAATGGCGTCATTGAGTTGGAGAAAGCATTTCATGCAACGATTCGACGTCCTGGTGCTCGGCAGCGGCCTGGCCGGAATGACGCTGGCGCTCAAGCTGGCTGACCATCGCCGGGTCGCGCTCGTCACCAAGCGCAACCTCACCGATGGCGCCAGCCAATGGGCGCAGGGCGG
>JAFAKZ010000590.1 GCA_019234745.1 Burkholderiales bacterium | reverse complement strand
GATGTCGGCTTCGGTATGGCGCGCCATCATCGACAGGATCGAGGATTTGCCGACGCCCGAGCCGGCGAAGATGCCCATGCGCTGGCCGCGGCAGGTGGTGAGGAAGGCGTTCATGGCGCGCACGCCGAGATCGAGCTTGCCCGACACGCGCTGACGGGAATGGGCCGGCGGCGGAATATTGCGGATCGGATAGGCGACCGGCCCCTGCGGCAGCGGCCCGAGACCGTCGACCGGCTGGCCCAGCGCATTGATGACGCGGCCCAGCCAGCCCGGATGGGGATGCAACACCGGATTGGCCTCGTCGACCTCGACCTGGCAGCCCAGTCCGATGCCCTCGAGCGAGGAGAATGGCATCAGCAGCGCCTTGCCCTGGCGGAAGCCGACCACTTCGGACAGCACTTCCCGGGTACGCCCGGCGATGCGGCAGCGATCGCCCACCGACAGGGAATTGCCGATCCCGCCGGCCTCGACCAGCAGGCCCTGAACCCCGTCAATACGGCCGAAGCGGCGCAGTTCGCCGATCCGCTCGATGTCGGACAAAAGGGAGTTGACCGTGTGGGACATGCGCAGCTTTCCTAATTCTTAATAAGGGTAGCCTCCCGACATTAAATGTTGGTAAAGTGCCGTTAACCTTTTGCCGGAGCCATTTGCGCCTCATGCGTGTCCTCATCGTAGAAGACGATCCGATGACCTCCAGAAGTCTGGAGATGTCATTGCGAGCCGAGGGTATGGTGGTCGACGCCACCGGCCTTGGCGAAGATGGGCTGGAAATCGGCAAACTCTACGAATACGATATCATCCTGCTGGATCTGGTGCTGCCCGATATGGACGGCTACGAGGTGCTGCGCCGCCTGCGCGCGTCACGCATCTCGACCCCGGTGCTAATCCTGTCCGGCCTGTCCGAGGCCGACAAGAAGGTTAAAGGCCTTGGCTTCGGCGCCGACGATTATCTGACCAAGCCCTTCGACCGCGCCGAGCTGGTGGCCCGTATCCAGGCCATCGTCCGCCGTTCGAAAGGACATTCCGAATCGGTCATCCGCACCGGCCGCCTGTCGGTCAATCTCGACAAGAGAGTGGTCGAAGTCGATGAGGAGCCCCTGCACCTCACCGGCAAGGAATATGGCATTCTCGAACTGCTGTCGCTGCGCAAGGGCCAGACCCTGACCAAGGAGCAGTTCCTCAACCATCTTTATGGCGGGATCGACGAGCCCGAGTTGAAGATCATCGACGTCTTCATCTGCAAACTCCGCAAGAAGCTGTCCACCGCCATCGGCGACACCAGCTATATCGACACCGTGTGGGGACGCGGCTATGTACTGCGCGACCCCGAGGAACGAGGCGCCGCGCCGGCGCCCGCGACGACAGAACGGTCGTCGCACATCGCTTGATCAAAGGGCCCCTTCGCGGGCCCTTTTTTCATGGTTGAATAGGCAAAATCGAATCATTTCCGATGGTTAGCCCGGCAAATATTGCAGGGTGCTTTAGGCAAGAGTCACCCGGACTCATTTGCCGCTGCCTACCTTTCACCCCCTCGCCGACTCCATAAAATCGTTATTTTTCAACGTTATACAAAGTTGGCACGGCCATTGCTTATATGAGGCCGTTATACCCACAATCGCAGCCTTGCCCCAGGCAAGTAGCTTGTGGCAGAGGAGGTAAGTATGCCGGTCATTTCTACCAACACGGCGGCCAACGCCGCCCTGAATTACCTGAACCTCAACTCGTCCAATGAGACCGAGTCGATCTCTCAGCTGGCCTCCGGCTCGCGCATCGTCCAAGCCAAGGACGACGCCGCCGGCCTCGCCATCGGTACCCAGCTGCAGGCGAATGTCACCGTCTTCCGCGAAGATCAGGTGAACATCTCGCAGGGCACTTCGATCCTGCAGAGCACCGACGGCGCCCTGGCCCAGATCAGCAACGTTCTGGCGCGCATGCTGGCGCTGGCCACCGAATCGGCCTCGGGCCAGGTGACCAACGTGCAGCGCACTCAGGACATCAATACGGAATACCAGCAGCTGCGGAATGAAATCGGCAGCATCGTGCATTCCACCACCTATGCGGGTAACTCGCTGCTGACGGGCTCGTTCCTCAGCAATGTGAAGTTCCTGATCGGCACCAAGAGCACCGACTTCATCTCGGTGTCGCTGAAGACGGTGTCGGTGAAGGGCCTTCTCGGCTCCGGATCGAGCGTCAGCACCGCGAAGCTCGCGCTGCGCGCCATCGGTGGCGTCAATTCGGCCATCAACACGATCACCAAGGATCGTGCGCTGGTCGGCGCCTACGAATCGCAGTTCAATTTCAGCGGCCAGGACATCGCCACCAACGAGCAGAACATCACTGCGGCGTCGTCGGTGATCCTCGACGCGGACGTTGCCCAGGTGAAGTCCAGCCTGTCGGCCCAGGACGTCAAGACCCAGGCGGCCATCGCCGCTCTGACCCAGGCGTCCCAGCTGCCGCAGGAACTGCTGCACCTGCTGCAAGCGTAAGCGATGTGATAACACCCGGGCTCGGGGGTTAGCCGAGCCACGACCGGCATGTCGGGGACGTGCGACCAGGGGAAACCTCGGTCGCACCCCTCGTCTTCCGATTTCGAAATTCGACTCGTTCGTCCCAAAGACTTACGAATTTCGAAATCGATTAGAAGACGAACCACCTGTAAAGCGAGTGGCGCTTCAGCTTTTGAAGTTCCGCAAATCGCTGGTGGCAAAGGCCACTCCGATGCCGTCTGGAAAATGCTTACGATGCGGCGGTGCGCAGCTTGGCGCTCGCCGGGAGTTCGACCAGGACTCCAAAACTATCTTCTCCCCATGGCGCGTCCGCGCGGGGATTCAGCCTTTCAGCAGGTTGGGGAAGTCGAAAAGCGGTCTCAGGCCGTCAGGCCGTAGATGCCGCGCTGGTTGGGGATCGGTTTGAACTTGTCCGAGATGCCCAGCACCGTTTCGGCGCCCCCCAGATACAGCATGCCATCCGGCGGCATCTGCTTGGCGATGCCTTCCAGCACCTTCGCCTTGGTCGGCTGGTCGAAATAGATCAGCACATTGCGGCAGAACACGATGTCGAACTGGCCGAGCGGCTTCAGGTCGCGCAGCAGGTTCCATTCCTTGAACTGCACC
>JAFAKZ010000581.1 GCA_019234745.1 Burkholderiales bacterium | reverse complement strand
CAGGCAAGGCACACGCACCCCAAACTGCTCGTGACGGCCACCGACCTGACGACGGGCGCGCCGTTCGAGTTCACGCCCGAACAGTTTGCGCTGATCTGTTCGGACCTGAGCAGCGTCCCGCTGTCATTCGCAGTAGCCGCATCGTCGTCCGTGCCCCTGCTATTCAGCCCGCTGACGGTGCGCAACTACGCTGGCGATTGCCCGCAGGCCCCGAGCCCGTCTCCAGCTGCGTCGTCCGACGGCAATCTGTCGGCACGGCTGCTCAGCTTGGTGGCCCAGAGCTACCGTAACGCCGCCGAAAGGCCATACATCCACCTCGTCGATGGAGGCCTTGTCGACAACCTCGGCGTACGAGGCCTACTGGAGCGCACGATGGCCGGCGGGACCTTCGATGCCAGCTTTCGCGGCGTGAAGCCGGGAACGGTTCGCCAGATCGTGCTCATCAGCGTCAACTCAGAGCGCGATACGGCCGAGCGGATCGACAGCAGCGACGAAGTACCCGGGACGCGCCAGGTCCTCGACTCTCTCGTCTTCGGCGCTGGATCGCGTCTGACGACCGAAACAACGGCCATGGTCGACGACGTGGCACGCCGCATGAGCGAGGAGATCAGGAACGAGAAGGATCAGCCTGGCAGCCCCTTTGCCCCGGATGCAGAAGTGCATGTCATCAGCGTCAGCCTGCGTGACCTGCAAGATCGTTCGCTTCGACGCGGCCTGCTGAGCGTACCGACGGCCTTGACGATCTTGCCGATCCAGGTCGAACAACTCGAGCGCGCGGGGCGCGAGGTCGTTCGCGAGTCGCCTGCGTTCCAGCGTCTCCTGCGCAGCCTTGGCGCCAGCGGACCGGACTCTGTACCGCCAAAGACCGCAGATCCCGTCCCGGTCACACTTGGCGACGCGGCCCCGACTTCTTGATTGTCCCGACCGACGGGGGCGGCAAGGTCTCAGCCAGCAGCCCCGGCGCTGCGATCTCAATGGCATCGATCGGTTTGTAGGCGATGCGCTCGGCTGTTCTGGCGTCGACGCCGAGCGCACGCATCGCCGCAGCCGCGGTCTGTTCAGCGAAGTCCGCTACGCAATCCGGTTCAAGCATCGAGCGCGTTGCGCCCAGCACGGCTCCCGTCACGATGTTCAAGGCCAGGGCGATTGGAAGCGGCTTGAAGCGCTCTTGGCGAATGCCCTCCTCCAGGTCCCGGCGCACGTAGTCGAAGAGCACATGCGGCCCCTCGGCGCCGGGCCAGCCCATGCGCGCCAGGCAACTTGCGGCAAGAGGGTGAGCGATGGCCAGCCGGGCGACAACCCGGATGCCACAGGCGACGCGCTCGGCCGGGTCGGAACGGTTCAGAACCACCGGCTCGGCCATGCGGATCAGCCCATTGGCGATCTCCACCGCCAGCTCGCTCAGCAGAGCATCAGGCGACGGGAAGTATTTGTAGAAGGTGCCGCGCGACACCCCCGCCTCGGCAATCACCTCGTCGATCGACATGGCCCCAGGCCCCGATGCCGCCACTCGCGACATCGCGCCTGCCAGCAACCTGGCGCGCATGCGCTCCCTGCGCTCGGCGGCAACGCGTTGGCGATGATCCTTGACTTCCATTGAGCTGATTGTGCCGCCACACAGAGGTGAGTGACGACACTTTTGTCATGATGACGGATTGCCCAATTTATGCTTGGGAAGCGTCTGCTAAAGACGGGGACAGTCGGAGATGGTGCCCGATTCGAGCCTTAAGTCGCGCCGCTTAGCACCGCACTTTCGAGTGCCGTGTGCCGCCCCTGACTTCGCACGCTGCATTGACGGCCTACAGCAACCGATCGACCTTGCGACGGTCGAGTGTCTGACCATGGCCTTCAGTGAGCGCTGGCACTGCCGGCAGTCGATGCCCGCCGATGCTGCACACCAGTCGGTCGCCGTCACGGGCCGATTTCGCAGCTCGGACCGTGCGCATCAGCGGGCTGGCTTCCATGACTTTCTGAACGTCCGCCGCGATCTCGCGCAGCTTGTCCGGATCGGGGCCGCTCACCCTGTACGCAACCGGGAAGGGCGAGTAGCACTGCGCGGGCTGCAGCGCGTGCACCTGAAGGCCGGCGAGCGGCGCGAGCTGAGCTACCAGCTGAATGCGCGCGACCTCAGCTTCGTGGACCACGACGGCGTCCGTCAGGTCATGCCTGGCACCTACCGGTTGAGCGTCGGCGGTGGTCAGCCCGACACGGAGGCCCCGTCGGAAAGCTCGACGTTCGCGTTGACGCGGCAGGTTATGTTGCCGCGCTAAGCGAGGCTCTTGCCACCACGCGGCTCACTTCCCCCACCACTTCGATCAGCCGTCATCGCCATGCCATCACTGCGTTCCGCATTGCTATGGGCCGGCGCCGCTTTGGCCCTGCTGCTAATCCCTGCCACGAGAGCTCTCGCTCAGGACGGCGCCATCTACCCGCTTCAGGCTCCCGCGGAGCCGGAGTCAATCAACCTTGGTACCGGCGGCGTGGACAACCAACCGGCGCCCGAAAGCTGGTTTCGCCAGTGGGGCGAACCGATGGTGCGCAACGTCTCCACTGCGACGCTCACGCCTTTCCTGCCCGCGCCAGGCAAAGCCACCGGTGCTGCCGTCATCGTGGCGCCGGGTGGCGGCTTCCGCTGGTTGTCGATCAACAACGAAGGCTGGAGGGTCGCCAAGGCGCTGGCCGACCAGGGCATCGCAGCCTTTGTGCTCAAGTACCGCCTGCTGCCGACGCCGGAGTCGCTGGACGGCCTTCGGGAATCGATGGATCGCCTCTTCGCCGCCGCACCCGCTGACGGCGATGGCGCGCCGCCGCCGCTCATTCCCGATCTCTCTAGGCAGCTTGCGGATACTGGGGCAGCCTACGCACTGATCCTCTCGCGAGCCAAGGAGTGGGGTGTCGACCCGAGCCGGCTGGGCATGATTGGATTCTCGGCCGGTGCGGGCCTCACCGTGCAGACGGTCCTGCGCTCCAGGAACGTCAAGCTCGCCTTCATTGCCCCCATCTACGGAGGCATGGGCCCGGTCGACGTCCCGAAGGACGCCCCGCCCATGTTCAACGTCATTGCTTCCGACGATTTCTTGTTCCGCGGCCAGTTCGGCGTGGTCAAGTCCTGGTTCGATGCGGGGCGGCCGGTCGAATTTCACCTGTTCCAGAACGGCGGCCATGGCTTCGGCCTGGGCTACCCAGGCAATACCACCAACGGCTGGTTCCCAGTGTTCATTCGCTGGCTGGATGTGGACGGGTTCCTCAAACCGAAAGCGAGGGTGTCGTGAAGGTGCCGCGCCAATTTCATCGGAGTTAGATGCCATGAGCAGCACGATAAAAAAACGACTGGCCGCCACGGCGGTTTGCGTGGCCTGGGCCTTCGGCGCCCAGGCCGCCGAGACCCAATTGATCGTCGACGCCGATCAGCCGGGGCCGGTGATCGACCGCCATGTCTACGGTCAGTTCGCAGAGCATCTGGGCAGTGGCATCTATGGCGGCATGTGGGTCGGCCCCGACTCCAAGATCCCCAATGTGCGTGGTTGGCGCAAGGATGTCGTCGCGGCGCTGAAAGCGCTCAAGGTCCCCGTCGTGCGCTGGCCCGGCGGCTGCTTCGCCGACGAATATCACTGGCGCGACGGCATCGGCCCGCGCGACCAGCGTCCCGTCAAGCTCAACACGAGCTGGGGTGGCGTGCCCGAGAACAACGCCGTCGGCACTCATGAATTCTTCGATCTCGTCGAGCAGATCGGCTCCGAGGCTTATGTCAACGGCAACCTCGGCACCGGTAGCGCGCGCGAGATGGCCGAATGGATGGAGTACATGACCGCCGAAGGAAACTCTTCGTTGGCTCAGCTGCGGCGCAAGAACGGACGCGACCGGCCGTTCCGCGTGAACTACTTCGCCATCGGCAACGAAGCCTGGGGTTGCGGCGGCCAGATGCGGCCCGAGTACTACACCGACCAGTTCCGCCAGGTCGCGGCGTTCCTGAAGGCACCATCGAACAATCGCCCCGTGATCATCGCCAGTGGCGGCACCGGTCTACAGACGAACTGGACCGAAATGCTGAGCAACGGTGTGCCGGGTGTCGATTCCATATCGCACCACGAGTACACGCTGCCCACGGGGGACTGGGAGCGCAAGGGCTCGGCTGTCGGCTTTCCCGAGTCGGAGTGGATCGCCACGCTCGCGCACACCTTGTCCATCGACGAAATCATCAAGCGCAACAGCGCCGTCCTGGACCGCAACGATCCAAAGAAGAAGATCGGCTTCTACTTCGACGAATGGGGCAGTTGGTACGACGCGGAGCCAGGCAGCAATCCGAGCTTCCTGGTCCAGCGCAACACCCTGCGCGACGCGCTGCTGGCGGCGCTGCTTTTCAACGTCTTCCTCGCCCACGCCGACCGCGTGAAGATGAGCAACGTCGCGCAGATGGTCAATGTGCTGCAGGCCATGATCCAGACCCGCGGGGATCAGTTGGTGCTGACGCCGACCTACTACGCCTTCGCGCTGTACACGCCTTTCCAGGATGCGACGTCGCTGCCCAGTCGGATCGAGAACAACCCGGTCTACAAGGTTGGATCCGTCGAGATGCCCGGCCTGTCGGCGACTGCAGCCCGGGGCAAGGACGGCAAGCTCTACATCGGCCTCGTGAATGCCAATGCCACACAAGCGGCCGAGTTGACCGTTCGGGTTGGTACCGCCACCCCCGCGGCCGTGCACGGCAGGCTGCTGACGGCGTTGGCCATGGACGCGCAGAACGAGTTCGGCAAGCCGGCCCAGGTCGTGCCGCGCGCTTTCGAGGCTCGCGCCGCCGACGGCAAGCTGCTGCTGAAGATCCCGCCCAAGTCGATCCTGGTCGTTGCGGTCGAAACCTGAGGCTCCGCGCCAGGCCTTGACGATCCTCGCCGCGCAGGGTCTCGCGCTGATCACTGCCCTGTTGCCCGTGTTCCTGTTGGGTTGGTAGGCGCGCGCCGCTTGGCTGCGCCGCCCTTGCAGCAAACTGCAACAAGTTCGTCCCGCACGTGCGTTGACCGCGCGCTTTAATGGTGTTCGACCCGCGCCGATGGCCGATCCGGGAGCGCGGTCTCCGCTGGAGGAA
>JAFAKZ010000557.1 GCA_019234745.1 Burkholderiales bacterium | reverse complement strand
ACAACAAAAAACCCGGCCGAGGCCGGGTTTTTCTTGACGCTATACGACGCGAATTAGGCGGGCTTGATGTTCGAAGCCTGCTTGCCCTTCGGGCCGGTCGTCACGTCGAAGGTAACCTTCTGGTTTTCAGCCAGGCTCTTGAAGCCGTTGGACTGAATCTGGGAGAAGTGCGCGAACAGGTCGTCGCCGCCTTCGTCCGGGGTGATGAAGCCGAAGCCCTTAGCGTCATTGAACCACTTGACGGTACCGGTTGCCATGATGAATTTCCTTGTTGGAAGTTAAAAAATTTGCGGACGATCAAACAAGGGAGGCGAATCGGAATACCGTGGAACGGTACGGGAACTGCCTGGGACCTACGACTTGAACTGCCTGCGAGTGGCTTTTTACCAGAGGCTCCTACCCTTGGCAACAGAAAATCGCACCAATTGTCACAATTTACCCGAATGTCGCTTCAGACCTAGCTTTGCCCACCCTTCCAGCCCCATTTTCTGCAACATGTCGATGTTCTTCTCGAAAATGTCCGCGGCGTCCGGGAAGGCTGCCACGGCGCGGTCGATGCTCGCCTCGCGCAAGAGGTGCAGCGTTGGGTAGGGCGAGCGGTTGCTGAAATTGCACACGTCGTCGAAATCTGTGTCGGCGAACTGGTAGTCCGGGTGAAAGCTGGCGATCTGGATCACGCCGCCCAAGCCATGCTCCTCCACTGTCCTATCGGCCAACTCGAGGAAATCGTTGTAGTCGAGGAAGTCCTGCAGCACGTGCGGGTGGACGAGCAGCGTGGTGTCAACGGACTCCGGGTCGGCCGCGGCGAGGAAGTCCAGTTCCTCGTCCAGCGTCTCCAGCAGCGCGTCAATATGCGTAGCACGGCTCACCACGTAGCGGACTTGATTCTTGACATGGACGGCCTTGGCGAACGGGCATAGATTCAGCCCTATGACGGCCTTCTCAAGCCATTCGCGCGTCTCTGTCAGGACGGCTTCATCGGATGGGTTGTGGCTGGATGTACTCATATGTCTCACAAGGTCTCAGGTAGAGGCGTTCGGCATTTGCTATTCTACCGGGGTAAGCTGTGCAACAGTATCGAGCTCTGGCGGAACGCACTGACAACGTCGGCGCTTCCACGGCGTCTCGCCGGCCCTACGCACCGCCTTCCAGTTCACGAATCACCTGCGTTTAAGATGACTTCATCGATCGAGCCGACCTACATCACTCCCGATCAACTGTGCATTGGGCTCTACGTCCGGCTGGAACTGGACTGGACGGCCCATCCGTTCACGTTCAACCAGTTCAAGATCAAGAACCAGGCCCAGATCGACACCCTGCGTGCGCTTGGCCTGGAGCGTATCCGCGTGGATATGAAGCGCAGCGACGCGCAGCCCCTGCCGCCGTCGAAAACGCCAACGCCGCCCGTCAAGCCCAGCGAAGAGGAGCTGGCCGCCATCAACGCCAAGCGCGAACGCGTGCAGCGCCTGGCGGCCCATCGTGCCGCACTGAACGAGTGCGAACGCAAGTTCCAAGGCGCCACACGCGCCGTAAAATCCATCACGCGCAATATCTTCGCGCGGCCAGAAGAATCTATGGCCGAGGCGCGCGAGCTGGTCAACGGCCTGGTCGACTCCATGCTGACGGACAGCGATATCGCCATCCACCTGATGAACGACAAGATGGGCGGCGAGGAAGTCTACTTCCACCAGCTCAACGTCGCCGTACTGGCCCTGATGGTGGGCAAGCAGATGAAGCTGGGTCGCGAGGAGCTGACCGAGCTGGGCGTAGGCGCCATGTTCCACGATATTGGCAAGATGGAGCTACCGGAGAAGCTGCTGCTCAAGACCGACCCGCTCAACGGCGCCGAGCAGGACCTGATGATGCGGCACGTGGAATACGGCCTCGATATCGGCAAGAAGCTGGGCCTGTCGCCCGAAGCGCTCGCCATCGTGTTCCAGCACCACGAGTGCGTGGATGGATCGGGCTACCCGCACGGCATCAAGGGCGAAGGCATTCTGCCGCTGTCGAAGATCATTTCCATCGTCAACGCCTACGACAACCTGTGCAACCGGCCGAACGCCAAGGAGTCCCTCACGCCGTACGAGGCGCTGTCGGTCATGTTCGCCCAGTACCGCAGCCGGTTCGAGGCGCAGCCTTTGGGCATCTTCATCCGCTGCATGGGCGTGTTCCCGCCCGGCTCGCTGGTGCAACTGTCGAACAATGCGCTGGGCCTAGTGATGGCGGTGAATTCGAACAAGCCGCTCAAGCCTACGGTAATGATCTACGACCCGAGCGTACCCAAGCACGAGGCCATCATCCTCGATCTGGAAGAGGAGCCGGACCTTAGCATCATCAAGAGCATCCGCCCGGCGCTGCTGTCCAACCAGGTGTTTGCCTATCTGAACCCGCGCAAGCGCATGACGTATTACAGCGACGCGGCGCCGACGAAGCAGGCTGCAACGGCTTAGTTCATCTCAACGCTAGCGTCGGAATCACACCCCGCCCCAGCCGCAATGCGCCGGGCAATCCAGCGCCGTGCCAGGCCTTCCGCCGATCTCGGCAGGAAACGCAGGTAGCTGTGCGGATCGCGCAATACGCCACAGGCATACCGACCCTCATCCGCCAGCCAGACCAAGGCCGGGCATGCGCCCGCCTCTACTCGGAACAAGCGGCGCCCCACAGGGCAAGGCTCGGCCGCGCAGCACACGCCGCAGCCATTGCACGGCGCCCCGAAAGCGGGCTTGGGTGGCGCTTCGCGATAAAGGATGACGTGCTGAATGGTCGTCACTTAGGCAGTATTCAGTAACAGGGCTGTGCAAGATTGTAATTGTTCTCGCGCGCCACAATTTGGCCGCGAACGGACCGATAACGGCCTCGACCTCTGCTTGATGGGCGGGTTCGCGTAGCAACCCGCCGAACAATTCGCGGCGCAGCCGCTAAACCAACGGCTGCATTAATTCCGTCGATAGTTATATCGATTCCGTCGATAGTTGTATCGCTTAAGCGGCTGCGCCGCAGGCATTCGGCGGGTTGCTACGCGAACCCGCCCTACCATTGGGCGTCTCGACCTGAATGCGCTGCCCCTTGTATTGGCCCAAGCCTACAGCGCCCTACAGATGCCGCCATCGGCACAGGAAGATATACGCCACGGTGATCTGCATCACCACCACGAAGGCCCAGCTGGCGAATACGCCCGACAGACCGGCCAACAAGACGGCGATGCCCGTCACCAGCATGCCCGAACGGGCGAGATTCTCGATCAGGTTCACGCTAGCCAGCGACAGGCCGAAGATGCATGCCCAGCGCGCAATATATCCCGGTAGATAGACACGTTTCTCACGGTTGTAACGGTAGGCAGCTGCCTGCTCCAGCAGGTTGCCCTTGCTGACGTCCTTAAACATCCAGAACGGCCAGATGTAGAGGTAGAGCAGGAAGGCGACGGATTCCTGGTTAGCGACGCCGAGGGTTTGGGTGGCCATATGGCAGACTCCTCGCAACCGAATGCCCTGCCGCGATGTGCAATGCGGTCATCAGCAGGGATACGCATGTTTTATATAAACATGGACCATCCGCGCGCGATTTGCATCCCCTTCGTAACGACCGACTGGCGGTGAAAAATGCCGTAGCCGTCACTCAGGCAGCCAGGGGCTGCCGACTCCTACAATCCGGGCGCCATGCAGGCATAATGCCGGCTTTCGCCACGCGATCGCTGTAAGGATATCTCCATGCCCGCCATGCCCATTCTTTCGCCACTTGAAGCCCGCGTACTCGGTGTGCTGGTCGAGAAGCAGCGTACCGTGCCGGACACCTACCCGCTCTCGCTCAACGCCCTTACGGCAGGCTGCAACCAAAAGAACAGCCGTGATCCCGTGATGAACGCGAGCGAAGCCGAAGTGAACGAGGCGCTCGCCGGCCTGCGCTCGCACAGCCTGATCATCGAAACGACGGGCAGCCGCGTAAGCCGCTACGCGCACAATGCCGAGCGCGGACTGGGCTTGCCCACGCAGTCCGTGGCGCTGATGGCCGTACTCATGCTGCGCGGGCCGCAGACGGTGGGCGAATTGCGCATCAACTGCGAGCGCCTGCACAAGTTCGCCGATATCTCGGCCGTGGAAGGCTTCCTGGAAGAGTTGGCCGCTCGCGCCGATGGCGCCATGGTGGTCGAGCTGCCGCGCCAGCCGGGCTCGCGCGAAAGCCGCTGGGCGCATTTGCTGTGTGGTGAAGTGGCGATTCCCGAGCCAACGGCGGTTGCTATCCGCAGCACGGCCGCCGACCCCGATCTTGTAGCCCGTGTCGATGCATTGGAAGCCGAAGTGGCGAGCTTGCGGACGCTGGTGGAAGAACTACGTGGCGCCCTACAAGGCTGATTTGCGCTGACCACGAGCAACCGATACAAGCACGCGCTATTCCAGCCCTCAAGTTTTCCGACGGACCGCCGATAAATGGCTCAAGTAGCGGTTGCACTACAGCAATCGCGCTTCAGTACAACGGGGTCCGACATCATGTGGGTGGGCGTAAAACCAGGCAATGGCAACGGCACGATGCAAGAGCGTCTGGCACGTCATTACGGCGCCGCCGACCAGTCTGCCCAGTCGCCGCGCATCGCCACCACCGATATCGACAGCAGCAGCAAGGCCGTCGACCTGAGCTGGAACCAGGCGCTGACGCGCGCCATGGAGAAATCCAACGCGCTGGTCGAGGCCCAGGCCAACATCCAGCAGCGCGAAGCGGAAGTCGCAGTGCGTGAGCAAGAGCTGGCCGAGCGCGAACGCGCCCTGAAGGCTGAACGCAGCCGCTTGCAGGCCGCGCTGATGTTCCCGACTTTGAAAGCCGCCTAGGGCCTGTTCACACTATTTTCCTGGACCGGGAAATAGTGTGAACAGGCCCTAGCCCAGCCAGCCCCAAGACGCGCTCACCACAATCCGCAGTAGCGCGTATTCCCTTCCATATTCGGCCCCACCCTGCCGTCGCTGCCGATCAGCTTGATCCAGCCGTCCGGCTTGTTGCGCGTGGGCCGCGCACCACAATTCGTGTGCACCCAATGCAGGCCGTCCTGGCCCGGGTCGGAGAAGGCCTGGCCGCAAAGTTCCAGCTTGTCGCCCACGTGTATCGTGTCGAGCGGGCTGGGGATGGCGCGCTGGTTGTGCACATAGCCGCTCGCAAAGACGTTGTCGGCTGCGATGCGGTAGCTGTGGCCCTCCCGGTCCACCACCGTGAGCACGGTGTGCGACAGCCAGATGCCGTTGCGGCGCGTCTTGCCCTCGGCAAATCTGGGCTCTTGGGTCACCTTGCCGATGAGGAAAGTGCCGGCGGCGGCTTGGCAGTCGGCGCGGTCGTCGGCAATCGCGGTCAATGGCAGGGTTGCCGCCAGTAGTGCAAGTATTGATTTGTTCATGGTGATAGGGATGCTCGCGCCAGCTGACGCTGGCGTGCAGTATCCCAAAGTCATGGTGGAACGGCCACCGTTTAACACTGGATCGTGTTGTACGCGCCTGGCGTAATTGCGTAGGTGATATAAAGCGGCCCCGCGTAGTTGAAGGCCGCCGTCGGATTGAGGTTGGGCGCGACGGTCAATGTGGCCGTGTAGCGCGCACCGTAGACGATATTGGGCGCGAGCCCGTTCCAACCCTGGTCACCCATCAACAGCGCAGCCTCCGTGGCAAGTGCACCATTTTGGCCACCGTAGCCGACGTAGACGGCATAGGGGTCGTTCGGGTCGCTCGATACCGTTTGGCCCGTTACGCCACTGGGCGTGTTCGCAAACAGTACCGTTGCCATGCTGCCGTCGGCAAACAGGCCCTGCAGGCTCAGGCCATGGTAGTCGAAACTGGCACCGCTGAAACCCGTTACGACCAGTTGCAAGGCATTCGCTTCACGATTGATGGCGAGCGTGCCGGTGATGCCGTTCGCACTGGGGATATCAAAGGCACAGACTACGGGGCCCGCTTCTGGCGTGACGTTCTGCGGTACGAAGACGTTATTGACGCTATCCCAGACCAGATCGGCGCCGAAGGGCTGGCTGATGCCGGAAACAAGCACGCCGTCGATATGGAAGCTGCCAAACATCGTCTTCTGGACTTGCGCCTGGGACAGGTCGACATCGGTGGCGCCGACCGATTGGGCGACGACCGCCCCTAGGAGCAGGACAGGTGTGCTGCGCAATGTAGGCATCGTACGGTCTCCTAATTTATGACAATTCATTCAATGGCGATTCCACGGCATGCCCGCTAGGTATAGCAAACGGACGGTCCCGCTGCGCTACGCGCCGTTCAAGCATCCAGTCGATCGGGAGATGCGGCCCCGTAGGATACGCAGAATGCGGCGCCCGGTGAGCAATTGCGCGCCGTAAGCGACCAGCCGTGGACCGTGGCGATTTCAAGACAGATGGCAAGCCCCAGCCCGGCCCCCTGATCGCGCCGGCTCCTGCGCCGCCAGAAGCGCTGGAACAGCTTGGGCAGGTCGGCCGAGTCGATGCCGGGCCCGCGATCACGCACGGTAAAGCCGTCGGCCAATCCGATGACGACGACGCTTGCCCCCGGTTCGCTGTGCTGTATGGCGTTTTCCAGCAGGTTCTTGAGCAGGACGAACAGCGCACCACGATCGGCCGTGATCAGCATGGCCTGTTCGGGGCTATCCAGTACCAGCGATACCTTGCACTGCTGGGCCAAGCGCTGCATGTGGTCGAAGACCTCGGTCGCCACCTCGGCGAAAGCAAGTGGCTCGAAGGCGAAGTTCTGTCGTTCGCTGACCTCGGCCAGATGCAGCAGTTGCTGTACATGGCGCGACATCAGGTCGATGTCCTTGAGTAGCATCGCCCGGTCGGCGGTGCCGTCTAGCTCGATCTGCCCGCGCATCAGCGCCAGCGGCGTCTTCAGCTCGTGCGCGGCCGCAGCAAGGAATTCCCGCTGCACGCGGTAGCCGGTCTCGATGCGCTCCAGGGCTTGATTGAAGGCGGTGATGAGGGGCGACAGTTCGCTCGGAACGGCATGCATATCGAGCCGGGAAGCGAGGTTATTGGGCTCGATACGGCTTGCCGCCTCGGACGCTTGGCGGATCGGCGCAAGCAGCTTCCTGAACTGGATGGCGACGACGGCAGCGAAGCTGACCATGCAAACCAGTACTGTCATGACGCCGACCCAGCCGCTTTGGCCGAGCTTTTCATGCAGCAAGATCTGGTAGTAGCGCTTGCTGCGCGCGACCTCGACGATATAGCTGCCCGCAGGCGTGTCGACCTGCCGCGTGGCAACATCGAATCGCACATGGTGCAGATCGATGCCAAATACGGCGTTGGCCGGCGCCGTCCGCGCACCATCTGGCAATAACGGTTCGTGGATGGCATCGGACGCCAGGACCACCCGCCCGTCCCCGCCGACGATGCGATAGATCGCATCGTTCTGGAGCACGGCATAGAACGTGGCAAGCTTTGGCTTCAACCTGACCGCTTGCAAGTGTCCATCGGCGTCGAAGACGAGGTTGCGCTGGATGGTGGTGACATCGTGCTTCAGTTCGATAGCGTCGAACAGGTCGGGTCGTTGCTGGGTAAGGAGGTAGGCTAGCGCGGCTGCCACGACAAGCACGGCCAGCAGCGCGAGCGAGGCGCCCGTCGTGAGTCGGAAGGCCAGGCTGCGACGGTCAATTCTTGGTCGCCAGCGCATAGCCGTATCCTCGAATATTGTCGATCTGAACCTCAGAACCAATGGCGCGCAGCTTCTTGCGCAGCCGGTGCAAGGCGACGTCCATGGCGTTGGGCGTGACGGCCTCCATGGTGCCCCAGGCGGCAAGCTCAAGCGCCATGCGCCGCACCGGTTGACCGCCGGCCTGGGTGAGACTGAGCATGATCTGCATCTCAGCCGGCGCCAGTGAGACATGTTCTGCACCGTGGCGCATGCAGCCAGCGACAGGGTCGATGGTGATACCGCCAAAGGCCGGTGTAAGGGTCTGCAGCGTGGGCACGCGTCGCATCAGCGCGCGCACCCGGGCGGTCAGCTCCTCCATCGAGAACGGCTTGGGCAGATAATCATCCGCACCCGCCTCCAAGCCGTCGATGCGATCATGCAGCGCATCAAGCGCCGTCAGCATCAGGCAGGGCGTGACGCTGCCCTGGCGGCGTAGCCAGCGCAGCAGCGTCAAGCCGTCGCCATCGGGTAGTCCGCGGTCGATGATCAGCACGGCATAGGGCAGGTCGAGCAGCGATTGCCGGGCGCGCGCGATCGTGTCGTATACGTCCACGGTGATGCCGGCCAGGCGAAGCCCTTTGTCGATCAACTCCGCCATGCGCTCGTGGTCTTCGAGCAGTGCCACGCGATTCACGAAAGACGCTCCTAGAACATATACAGGTAGGCGATGGTAGCGATGGGGTTGGACGTCCTGTCGACCAAGGGGCTGTTGGTGATACCCGAACCACGATGCCGCTCGGCGACGTCGAGGTAGACACTGTTGTGCCTGTCGAAGTGGTACAGCATGCTCACGCCTCCCTCGATTTCCGTCGTGGCCTTGCCGGCATAGAACGGCCGGACCGCCGTCGCCTCGGTCGCCGCCACGCCGTAGTAGTAATCAACATACTTGCTGCTGTCCCAGGTCGTGGCCAGGTGCGGCGTGATGCTCAAGCGATCCAGGTGAAAGCGGTGTTCGACGCGCCATTCCACGCGCTCGCCCTTACTTTGCCCTGTCGCATTGAGGAATTCCAGCCGCATATTGGCCACTGGGTTGCGCCAGGTTGCGGTACCGCCCAGCCAGAGGCTGCCATTGCGGTTCGGCATGCCCTGGAAATAAGGCGAGTCGGATGCCTTGTAGGCATCGCCCAAGCCATATTCGGCGCGCAGCGTGAAGCTGAGCGGGCCGGCCACAGGCAGCTTGTAGTCCAGCGTGGTACCAAGCCAGTGCAGCGTATCGCTGTTGTAGTAGAAGACAGGCAAGGCTTTCGTGCGCGACGTCGTGTCCGCGCGGTAGGGCGAGGCAGCGTATTCGGCGCCAAGGCCCAGCCCCCAAGCGCGACTGCCGTCGGACCTGGGGCCCATGTCGTCCATAAAGGTGTCGGCGTAGCACGGGCTGGCGATGGCGCCAAGCGCGGCAACGGCGAGCAGGCGGGTGAACATGCGTATTGAGTGAGGCATCTTGCGGACTCCACGTAAGCAATAAGGGGCGAGCGGATAGTGCGCGATGCCAACTTACTGGACTCTTACCGCAATGCCAGATGACGGCGCTGTGCTGTCAAAAATTGACCGGAAAATATTTGACAGTAGCCGCACAAACCCCAAAAATTCGCTAGTTAAACAAAAAAAGCACCTGCCATGACCCAAGCCGCGCCGCAAACCATCGAACTCCACCGCAAGCTGCAAGCGCACGCCCATGCCGACACCTGGTCGGTAGAGGACGTGGCAGCGATCTTCGCCCTGCCCTTCAACGACCTGATGTTCAAGGCGCAGACCGTGCACCGTGAGCACTTCGACGCGAGCCGCGTACAGCTTTCCACGCTGCTGTCGATCAAGACCGGTGGCTGCCCGGAAGACTGCGGCTACTGCCCGCAGTCGGTGCGCTACGACACGGGCGTAACGAGCCAAGACCTGCTGCCGCTCGACACGGTGATGGATGCCGCGCGTGCAGCCAAGGCGGCCGGCGCCTCGCGCTTCTGCATGGGTGCTGCCTGGCGCGGCCCGAAGCAGCGCGACCTGGAAGAAGTGAAGCAGATGATCGCCGGCGTGAAGTCGCTGGGCCTGGAAACCTGCGCCACGCTGGGCATGCTGAAAGAAGGCATGGCCGGCGAATTGAAGGACGCGGGGCTGGACTACTACAACCACAACCTCGATACGGCGCCGGAAAAGTACGAGGACATCATCGGCACCCGTGGCTATGACGACCGTCTGGACACGCTGCGCCAGGTGCGCGAATCGGGCATGAACGTGTGCTGCGGCGGCATCGTGGGCATGGGCGAGACGCGCGAGGAGCGCGCCGGCCTCCTGGCCCAGTTGGCCAACCTCACGCCGCCCCCCGAGTCCGTGCCGATCAACAACCTGGTGAAGGTGGAAGGCACGCCGCTGGCCGACCAGGAAGGCATCGACTGGACGGAATTCGTGCGCACCATCGCGGTCGCCCGTATCCTGATGCCGACGAGTTTCGTGCGCCTCTCCGCCGGCCGCCAGCAGATGCCGGAAGCCGTGCAGGCCATGTGCTTCCTGGCCGGCGCGAACTCCATCTTCTACGGCGACAAGCTATTGACGACGGGGAACCCGGAAGTGGATCGCGACCGCGCATTGATGGCGAAGCTGGATATTCAGCCGCTGTAAGACCGCCGAGTCCGTCGCTCCCGCGCAAGCGGGAGCCCAGTAGCGGCCGCAGGCCGCCTCGACCACAAGTTGAGACTCCACTGCCGCACTGGATTCCCGCCTTCGCGGGAATGACGCATTGGTGGGTGCATTGAGCGCAGTCGTAGATCGGAAAACAAACAGCCCCGTGGATGCCTCCATCCTCGCGGCTGTTTTACTTTCAGCGGATCAAACCGACATCACGGGAAGGCCGGAATATTCGGCTCCAGCCCGCGCGCCTGAGCTTCCGGATGGCTGCGCTTGAGCAACGCCTCGATTTCTTCCCAGCGATGGTTGGGCACGTCCACCATCAGCAGCAGCTGGCCCTCATCCACGGCCTTACGGAACGGCTCGAGCTGGCTGTTGGGCACGGAGCTGCCTATCATGCTGGCCGCCCAGGCGCCCAAGAGTGCGCCACCGATGAAGCCTGCCAAGGGCACAGCCCCGAACGACAGGCCCGCAATCGGCGAGAAGTAGGACACCAGGGTGCCCGCCACCACGCCCGTGATGCCGCCGTAGATCAGGCCAGTGCCGGCGCCGTGTACGAGGTCGGAGGTCTGCAGGATATTCGCCTCGTGCAGGCCTTCGAGGTCAGCGTCGGAACGTGCGACGAAGTGGATATGGCCAATGTCGATCTGCGCGATCAGCAGGTCGTTCATGGTCTTTTGCGCGCTGGCACGGTTGGGGAGCAGGAAGTACAGGCGCTTTCTCATGATGGTTTCTCCTTGATTGGGAGATGGGCGACGGTAATCCGCCGCGCCTCATTCCATCTTAGTCAGCCGCCGTCGCGAGGCAGTTCGGCAGTATTGCCCTGGCCGCAATGTTGGCGATGAACGGTGCAGGCCGTCTGTCGGGAGATCTCTTACTCACTTTCGCAGCACTACGACGGCTCAGGTACCGCCCTACCATAGGTGGCGCACGAATCTCTGCCTACGACACGACACCCAACTGCGTCAGCACGAAGGCGTAGTCCAACGCCACCTCTTGCAGTCGGTCGAAACGCCCGCTGGCGCCGCCGTGGCCTGCACCCATATTGGTCACCAGCAGGAGCGGGTTGTTGTCCGTCTTCAAGGTACGCAGCTTGGCCACGTACTTGGCTGGCTCCCAGTACATCACCTGGCTGTCGTTGAGCGAAGTCTTCACCAGCATGGTCGGGTAGGCCTGCGCGCGCAGATTGTCATAGGGCGAGTAGGCGCGCATCCAGTCGTATTCGGCCTTGCGATTCGGATTGCCCCATTCTTCGTACTCACCGACCGTCAGCGGCAAATCGGCGTCCAACATCGTGGTGAGCACGTCAAGGAACGGTACTTCGGCCACCACCACGCCGAACAGGTCCGGGCGCTGGTTGGTGACGACGCCCATCAGCAGGCCCCCTGCACTGCCGCCCTCGATGGCGAGCCTGGCCGGCTGCGTGTAGCGCTCGGCGACGAGGTGTGCGGCGCAGTCGATGAAGTCGTGGAAGGTGTTCATCTTCTGCTTCATCTTGCCCGCGTCATGCCAGGGCTCCCCCAGGTCGCCGCCGCCACGGATATGGGCCACTGCGTAGATCATGCCGCGGTCCAGCAGCGACAGGCGCGCCGAGGAGAAATACACGTCGTTCGGGATGCCGTAGGCACCGTAACCTTCCAGCCACAGGGCCGCAGAGCCGTCGCGCGGCGTGCCCTTGCGGTAGACGAGCGAGATCGGTACGTCGACACCGTCGCGCGCCTTGGCCCAGACGCGTTCCGTCACGTAGCGCGCCGGGTCGAAGTCGCCCAGTACGGGGCGCCGCTTCATCTGCGTCTGCTGGCGCGTGGCCATATCGTAGTCGTAGATCGTTTCCGGCGTGGTCATCGACTCGTAGCTGTAGCGGTAGACCTGTGCGTCCCATTCCGCGTTGGCGCCACCACCCAGGCTGTAGGCCGGTTCGTCGAACTGGATGGCGTGGCTGCCGCCGGCGGCCAAGTCGGTAATCACAATCTGGCTGAGGCCACGCACGCGCTCCTCCAGCACCATAAAGCGCTGGAACAAGTCGACACTCTCCAGCATCACATCGGCGCGGGCCGGAATCAGTTCCTTCCAGTTCTCACGCGCAGGCGCTGCTACCGGCGCCTTCACCAGGCGATAATTGCGGCTCGTGTCGTTGATGCGGATATAGAAGTCGTCGCCGTGGTGGTCGATGTTGTATTCGATATCGGCGCGGCGCCGTGCCAGCACTTTCCAGCGGCCCGTGGGCTTATCGGCGCGCAGGTAGCGGATTTCGCTGCTCGTGTGGCTGCCGATCTGCTGCACGAGATAGCCGCGACTGCGCGTCAGGTAGACGTCCATGGCGAAGCGTTCGTCGCGCTCCTCGTGGATCAGCGTGTCCTGCTTCTCGCCCAGTACATGGCGCCAGAGCTGGTTGGAACGCTTGGTGGTCTTGTCTTCCGTCGTATAGAACAGGGTGCGGCCGTCCATAGCCCAGGCCACC
>JAFAKZ010000533.1 GCA_019234745.1 Burkholderiales bacterium | reverse complement strand
TCTACTCTTTCACGCCGCCACCTTTTGGCATCCGTCGAGTGCCATGCTGGCTACGCGCCAGGCGGCGGCGAATCTCGTCCGAATCCATCCATAAGTCGGTACCCTTCAACACCTTGTCAACTTCGGACGACGTGAGAAACGGCGTGCAAATCCGGCTCATGACTTTCTCGAACCAACTGCTCAAGGCTAGCACCTGGGCCTGTTGTTCATTGCCCTTGCCGGCGAAATTGCCGGAGTAGATGTGAAACATCAGTTGGCAGTTGTCATGCACGACCAATTCGTCGCCCGTCAGGAAGATCATGGCGGCCATCGAATAAGCTCGTGCTTCCAGCACCGTTACAACCCTTGCCGGAGACGCTTGCATATTGTTGATGATCTGCAGGCCGGTATCAAAGTCACCGCCCGGTGAATTGATGTGCAGGTAGATCAGGTCTGTATCCGACGCGCTGCGCAGCGTGTAGAACAACTCGGTGTAGCGCTGGGGTTCGCGTATCTCACCGCTGAGGTAGTAGGAAATTTGCCGGATCGGCATTTGTCGCTCATAGCGAATCAAACCTGAGCTGACCTGGTCGTCGTCGGTGTCCGGCTGCTGGCCTCTTGAGGCGTTGGGATCCATGGCTGCTGCCTACTTCACTACCACGGCCTGTTTCGCAGACGCATCGGTCACACGAGCACGCTGTTTTGCAAAATCGTTCATCAGCTCCAGGATTGGGTTATCTCCCACCTTGCCATATGTGGCTGCCATTTCCCGCTGCCAGTCCACTAGCGCGGAAGCCAAGGCGGCTTGCACTTTGCCAATACGCTCGAAAAGTGCCTTCCCCTCATCGAGATCGCGCTGAAAATGCTGAAGCAGCTCTTCCGAGGTCGCGGGCCGACCGATACCTGCCAGGCCACCACCGCGGGCGGCTGACGCCATGATTGGCTTCAAGCCATATTCGAGGCATTGCTTGCTGGCTTCCTGCAGGATCATGCTAGTGCGCGCAAGTAGATCGAGATTTGCCTGGAGTAGTTTATTGCTAAGTTCGGCAGGTGTACTCATCATGATCTCCTTGCTGTGTCTACGGTTCGTGATTGTGGACGTGCGATCTCATCATCCCTCTGTCGCCGACCCGAAAATTTGACGATAGTCAAACTGCACTAACGATCGGCAAGCTCAGCAGAGCACGTCTTCAACGGGGCGTCGCGGTGTATGGATCTGCTTGTCCGCCCTACCGATTCGAAGCAAGATTTGCGGATACGCCGCCCCTCCGACGATGTCCTGCAGCTGCTTACGCAGCGCCGCAACTTCGATTGGTTGGTTCAGGAACGATGCGTCGAGCCCCGCCGCGCTCGCCGTGAGCAGGATGCGTTGCAGTGCCTGGCCAGCGGCAAGCCACCCGTGCTGGTCGTCGATGTCGGTCGAGATGCAGGCCAGCGTCGGCGAGCCTTGCGCCAGCGCCTCATGGTGGGCGGCAACGCTCTCTCCCATATCGAAGGTACGTACGACCAGCCCTTTGATCGGTACTGTCGCGTCGAGCAAGGCGCTTGAACCTGGCGCATAGGCGGGCATGCCGTCGTAGGAGCGACTACCGCGTAGCCAGCTGGCCAACTCGTGGCGGAAACCTGGGTCCGCGAACTGGGCTTCATCGCCGCTTGCAATTAGCACAGCCAATTCCCGACGCGTGTCGAGCTGCTCGACGATATTGAGCTCGACACCCTCGTCGTAAGCTGAGGCCAGCAATTGGTCGCACACTGACGCAGGCAGCCGTTCACCCGTATAGACGCGGCGGTTGGTTGAGCGCCGGGTGATCTCCCTCAGCAAGGGGGATAG
Source organism: Burkholderiales bacterium (assembly GCA_019234745.1). Taxonomy (GTDB): domain Bacteria; phylum Pseudomonadota; class Gammaproteobacteria; order Burkholderiales; family Chitinimonadaceae; genus JAFAKZ01. Next base: position 2,813 of record JAFAKZ010000533.1, on the reverse strand, counting down.
GGCAGTCGGTTGCAGGGCACCTGGATTGGGTTGCATGTGGGCCAGAACGTCTGGCTCAATTTTGAACGGGAAGGTATGAATCTGGACCGGGCAACCGAAGTGGGCAAATGCGACGCGCAGGTTCATCAAAGCCGCACCACAACTGATGATCAGCTCGCGGTCATATGGGTCGGATGCGGCGAGCGAGCGCGTACGGTCGGCCAACAGCCATAACCCCTCGTCATCCAGCTTGAATCGCCAAGGCTGGGTATTGTGACTGGAAGGGGCAAGAATCGCGTACTGCAGCAGGAACCGCATCTGCTCGCGAAATGTTGCGTCGCGAGGAAACTGCTGACCATCGACTTCCCATGCGGACAAATCTGGCGTGCTCATGATGGCATCCTCTTCATGTCGTCGAATTCAAGTTTGTTGCTTAGGACACGGTTCCGTTTGCGTACTACCAGCGCGACAGGATCGCCGGCCGATGCCGCGTTTGCGGCGCTGTTTCACCCTTAGGAAAACCGACTATTAGAGGCGCGATTGCCGTGTACTCAGTTGGAATACCAAGGGAATCCTTGAACGACGGTTCGTTCAGCGCCTGAGCAGCGGAACCGATCACACAGGTTCCCAAACCCATCGCATAGGCCGTCAGCATGAGGTTCTGCGCCGCCAGCCAACAATCTGCCTCGGCAAATGGTGCCGCCGACGGTGCGCAGATCACGATCAAGGTACCTGCGCCATAGAACACGTCAAACTCCGGCTGCGCGAACGGGTTGTCGCCCGCTTGGCCATGCGCGTGATGCAGCCTTTCGACCTCGGGCGCAAACAGTTCCTTGGCACGCTCGGACAGCTGCTTCAGGCGGTGCTCGCTCTGTACGATGACGAAGCGCCACGGTTCCTGATGGATGGCAGTGGGAGCTTGCACAGCAGCATCGAGCAGGAAGGAAAGGACGTCATCATCGATCCTTCCCGGCGCGTACGTCCTCACGGAGCGGCGGCCGTAGACGGCGCGCTCCAAAGACATGGTGTCCGGTTGATTCGTCATGGCCGGTCCCCAGGAATACAAAACGCCGTGCCGCTTGATGGCGAAATGGCCGGACAAGTTCGCTTCATCCGGCCCCACCAGCACAGCCATACGTCAGGCGATATTGACGCGCGTGCCATTGCCGCCCGGCTTGCGCGGCAGCTTCAGCGTCAGTACGCCGTCCTTGTAGGCGGCTTCGGCCTTAGCCTGGTCAAGCTCGCAATCCAGGCTGAAGCTGCGAAATACCTTGCCCTGATAACGTTCGGAATAGACGACGGCCTCGCCCTTCTTTTCTTCCGTTTCCTTGCTGACCTCGGCCGAGATGCTGACCTGGTTGCCCTGGACATCCACGTGGATGTCTTCCTTCTTCACGCCGGGCAGGTCGGCGCGCACAACGTAGCCGCCATCCTCCTGGGCGACGTCGATCTTGATGTCCGACAGGGTGTCCTGCGGAAACAGATCGGACCGGAACAGGTCACCGGCAGCCGGATGCCAGAAATTACGCAGCATATTGCGCATCCGATGGCCGATGGGATCAGTGATTTGCAGATTTGACATGGCTTGACTCCTTGATTCGACATGGTCGACTACCAACGGGCTCTCCTGCCCTGGCCAGAACAACATAGACGGCGTGCCGGCATTGCTGATTGATCAATGTCAACCGCAACGCGCTCCCATCTTTCATGGTGACAAGCGGCGGCGCAGCCATTGCGCCAGGCTTGCGCTAACGCAAAGGAATCGTCCGAGAACGGACATAGGATCGTTGTCATGTACATCGGCCGCCATCGATGACGTGCCGGACTGATGCACCATCCATCACCGTAACGAGTAGGAGTCATGATGAACATTACGTACAAGCCCACCCTTGCTGGTGTGATCATCTGCGCGATGCTCGCCGGTTGTGCCACCACCAGCGACCTCAACGCACTGCGGGCCGAGGTTGCAAAGGCGCAGCAAACGGCAGACAGCGCACGCGAACAGGCGGTAGCGGCGCATGACCTTGCGCAGCAGGCATTGAACCAGTCAGCTACGTTCACGAAGCGTGCCGATGACGCGCGGGCCATTGCTCAATCCGCCAACCAGGCCGCACAGGAAGCCAACCGCGCTGCGCAGGCGGCGACTGCCAGCGCGAAGGAAGCGAACGAGCGGCTCGACCGCGCATTTAAGAAGTCGATGCAGAAGTGATCAAGGTGCAAGGGCTGGCCATGCCGATTTCGACCTTACGTGCCGGCATGGTCAATCGCCTATGGCTACTGGCATGGGCGGTGGCCGCCAGCCTTGCGCCTGCAGCAACCTACGTGCTGCCGACCAACCACGACACCGTGGTCGGCGACGTCCATGTCGTGCAGGTCCACGGCGATAGCACGCTGCTCGACGTCATGCGCCACTACGACGTGGGTTACGACGAGATCGTCAGCGCCAATCCCAGCGTGTCGGTCTGGACTCCGGATACCGCCGCACAAGTTGTCGTGCCCAGCAAGTACGCGCTCCCACCCAAGCCTTGGGCCGGCATCGTCATCAATATCCCGCAACGCCGCCTGTTCTATTTCCCGGCAGCCAAGCACCACGAGCAGCCCGTGGTCATGACCTACCCCATCAGCATCGCGCGCGAAGGTTGGGCCACACCGCTTGGCGAGACCCGCGTCATCGCGAAGTACCGTGATCCGGCCTGGTTCGTACCCGACAGTATCCGTGCCGAGCATCTGCGCGAGGAAGGAGTGGAACTGCCGGAGTATTTCCCACCCGGCCCGGACAACCCCATGGGAATGCTGGCCTTGCAGACAGGCTTTCCGGGCATCTACATCCATGC
>JAFAKZ010000431.1 GCA_019234745.1 Burkholderiales bacterium | reverse complement strand
CGCTCGACGGCGCGGTCATAGTTGCGGTCGAGGATGTCGTTCACCACGCAGCCGGCGCCGCGCATGATCACGGCGCCGACGGCGAACAGCAGCGACAGCCACAGGCCGCGCCAGAAGCCGGCGGACAGGGAAATGCTCCACAAACCGGGAAGCAGCAGCAGCCAGGTGCCGATCGGGCGATCGAGGCGCATCAGGCGCATATAGGGGTGCCAATGGGGCGGAGCCTTGCGCTCCAGCCAGCCGTCGGTGGTGATGTCGGTGAACGAGTCGAGATTAAGAGTCATGGCTCCAGAATAAGGGCAAGAAGTGCCGGCGCAAAGCCGGATTCGCGTTGCTGCTATGCACCATCCTGTCACATTAGGACTTGCTCTTTGAGGTTTAAGAGATCATATAGCTGCTACCAAACGAGATTTGGGTCTGCCTCACCACCGTCCACACCGTCGGTACTGAAGTCTCCCAGAACGCGATTTGTGCCCTAGCGGCATGTTGCCCTGGGGTTAGACTTTTAGAGTATCGGAGAACAGTCATGTCGACTGGTGTTGTGAAGTGGTTCAATGCGACCAAGGGTTTCGGTTTCATCACCCCGGATGAGGGCGGGCAGGATGCGTTCGTGCATATCTCGGCCGTTCAGCGCTCGGGTCTCGATGGCCTGGCCGAAGGTCAGAAGGTCTCGTTCGACCTGCAGAAGGGCCGCACCGGCAAGTCCGAAGCGACCAATCTGAAGCCGCTGTAAGATAAGAAGGAAGAGCCTGCTTTGGCCAAGGAAGATCTCGTCGAATTCGAAGGTGTCGTCAGCGAAGTCCTGCCGGACGCCCGTTTTCGTGTCGCCTTGGAAAGTGGGCATGAAGTGCTGGCATACACTTCGGGCCGTATGAAAAAGAATCGCATCCGCATTCTGGCGGGCGATCGGGTCACCGTTGAGATGACCCCGTACGACCTCACCAAGGGGCGCATCAATTTCCGTCACCGGGATGATCGCGCCCCTACGCCAGGCGCGCAGCGGGGCGGCCCGCCCCGCCGCCCTCGCTAAAAGCGATTCCGGTCCAACCGACCGTCAGGCCAATTCCCGCCTGTTCCAAGGGAAACACAATTCTACCTTAACGGCCGCTGAGGGACATTCGACCCGGCGGCCGTCTTTCATGTGAAAGATCATACATATGACGTCTTTTTCCGATCTCGGCCTTATGGCGCCGATCTGCCAGGCAGTGGCCGCCGAAGGTTACGAGACCGCCACACCGATCCAGGAGCAGGCGATTCCCGTCGTGCTGTCCGGCCAGGACGTGCTGGGCCTCGCCCAGACCGGCACCGGCAAGACCGCGGCGTTCAGCCTGCCGATCCTGCATCGCCTGGCCGAAGCCAAGAAGCGCCCCGGCCCCAAGAAGGTGCGCTGCCTGGTTCTGACCCCGACCCGTGAGCTGGCCGTCCAGGTGGGCGCCTCGTTCGCCACCTATGGCGTGCATCTGCGCTTCAAGCGCACCGTCATCACCGGCGGCGTCGGCTTTACCCCGCAGATGAACGCCCTGGCCGGCGGCCTCGACATCGTCGTCGCCACCCCGGGCCGCCTGCTCGACCTGGCCCAGCGCGGCTATGCGCAGCTCGACGAGGTCGAGTGCTTCGTGCTCGACGAAGCCGACCGCATGTTCGACATGGGCTTCATCAACGACATCAAGAAGATCATCGCCATGCTGCCCAAGCAGCGCGTGAATCTTCTGTTCTCGGCCACCATGCCGCCGGCGGTGGCTCAGCTGGCCGAGCAGACCCTGAAGAACCACAAGCGCATCGAAGTGACTCCGGCCTCCTCGACGGTCGAGCGCATCGAGCAGAAGGTGATGTTCGTTCAGAAGGACAAGAAGAAGGACCTGCTGGTCTCCGTGCTCAAGGAGCAGGACATCAACCGGGTCATCATCTTCACCCGCACCAAGCACGGCGCCAACCGCCTGGCCGAGCAGCTCGGCAAGCAGGGCATTCCGGCCGAGGCGATCCATGGCAACAAGTCGCAGGGTGCGCGTCAGCGCGCGCTCTCCGAGTTCCAGTCCGGCAAAGTGCGCGCCCTGGTCGCCACCGACATCGCGGCGCGCGGCATCGACGTCGAGGGCGTCAGCCACGTCGTCAATTACGAGCTGCCGAACGAGCCGGAGAGCTACGTCCACCGCATCGGCCGCACCGCGCGCGCCGGCGCCGAGGGCGTCGCCCTGTCCTTCTGCGAGATGGAGGAGATCCCCTATCTCCGCGCCATCGAGAAGGTGATCCGCCAGGAAGTGCCGGGCGATGACGCCCATGCCTTCCACGACGCCTCGATCGCCAGCCAGCGCAACTCGTCGCATATCAAGCCGCCTCAGCTGCAGCGCGGCGGCAACAAGGGCCGCGGTGGCCATGGCGGGCAGTCCAACCCCGGCGGCCAGAAGCGCCAGGGTCAGGGTCATGGTGGCCAGGGACATGGCGGTCACGGCCAAGGCCAGGGCCACGGTCAGAGCCGCGGTTCCCAGCAGGGCCGTGGCGGCCGCAGCGGCCAGGGC
>JAFAKZ010000341.1 GCA_019234745.1 Burkholderiales bacterium | reverse complement strand
TGCGGTGGAGCTGCCGAAGGACAAGGAAATGGTGATGCCGGGCGACAACGTCAGCATCACGGTCAAGCTGATCGCCCCGATCGCCATGGAACAAGGTCTGCGCTTCGCCATCCGTGAAGGTGGCCGCACGGTCGGTTCCGGCGTCGTCGCGACGATCCTCGAGTAACTTAGAAACGCCACAGGGGCATAGCTCAATTGGCAGAGCGTCGGTCTCCAAAACCGAAGGTTGGGGGTTCGAGACCCTCTGCCCCTGCCAGCCACCGCTGATCACGGTCGCTGAACTTAGGCGAAAGGCATCGGCCCGCGGGATTCGTCCCGGCGGGCTTTGCCGCTGATGGGGCCGCCGGGTGTCCGGTGGCCGAATGGAATCGAATCAATGTCTTCCAATCCACAAGTCGAAACCGTCACCACCGGCGCGGACAAGGCCAAGCTGGCCTTCGCCGTCGTGCTGCTGGTCGCCGGTCTGGCGGCGTTCTACCTGCTCGCGCAGCAGGGCGCGCTCGCCCAGTGGGGCGCGCTGATCGTGCTGCTCGCTGCCGCGGCCGGCGCGTTCCTGAGCTCCGAGGCCGGCAAGTCGCTGATCGCCTACGGCCAGGACTCGGTCAAGGAAGTGCGCAAGGTCGTCTGGCCGAGCCACAAGGAAGCGCGTCAGATGACCGGCTACGTCGTGGCCTTCGTCGTCGTCATGGCCCTGATGCTCTGGATCTCGGACAAGACGCTCGAATGGGTCATCTACGACCTGATCCTGGGCTGGAAGCGCTGAAGAGGAAACGATGAGCGAAGAGCTGCAAACCGTCGCTGCCACCGAAGCCGCGAACCCCAAGCGCTGGTACGTCGTCCACGCCTATTCGGGCATGGAGAAGGCCGTCGAGCGCAATCTGCGCGAGCGCATCGACCGCGCCGGCATGCAGGACAAGTTCGGCCGCATCCTCGTGCCGACCGAAGAAGTCGTCGAGCTCAAGAACGGCAAGAAGGCCGTGACCGAGCGCCGCTTCTTCCCCGGCTACGTGCTGGTCGAGATGATCATGGCCGACGACACCTGGCACCTGGTCAAGCACACGTCCAAGGTCACGGGCTTTGTCGGCGGCGCGAAGAACCGCCCGGCGCCGATCTCGGAAGCCGAGGTCATGAAGATCGTCAACCAGATGCAAGAAGGCATCGAGAAGCCGCGGCCCAAGGTCGAGTGGATGGTTGGCGAGGTCGTGCGCGTCAAGGAAGGCCCGTTCACGGACTTCAACGGCGCGATCGAGGAAGTCAATTACGACAAGTCCAAGGTCCGCGTGTCGGTCACGATCTTCGGTCGTGCGACGCCTGTTGAGCTGGATTTTGCTCAAGTAGAGAAGGTTTAAGGTCTGATCGGCACCTCAAGCCGATCCGTAGTCAGTCCGCAACGAGACGCGGACAAGAGGAGCCGAGGTAAGCGGTGAAAGCCGCGAGTCCAAGGCGCTAGCACTCAAGGCACCCGTCGCAGGCCGCGTCAGGTGCGTCTAGGAGAGAAACATGGCCAAGAAGATTGTCGGCTTCATCAAGCTGCAAATCCCGGCCGGCAAGGCAAATCCTTCGCCGCCGGTGGGTCCCGCGCTGGGTCAGCGCGGCCTGAACATCATGGAATTCTGCAAGGCGTTCAACGCCCAGACGCAGAGCTATGAGCCGGGCATGAAGCTGCCGGTGGTGATCACCGCCTTCGCGGACAAGAGCTTCACCTTCATCATCAAGTCGCCGCCGGCGACCGTGCTGCTGAAGAAGGCTGCCAAGATCGAGAAGGGCTCGCAGCGCCCGCACCTGGACAAGGTCGGCAAGCTGACCCGTGCCCAGCTCGAGGAAATCGTCAAGATCAAGCAGAAGGACCTGACCGCTGCTGACGTCGACGCCGGCGTGCGCACCATCGCGGGTTCGGCCCGTTCGATGGGCATCATCGTGGAAGGGGTCTGATCATGGCCAAGCTGACCAAGAAGCAAAAAGCCCTCGAGGGCAAGGTCGAGTCGACCAAGCTGTACGGCCTGGGCGAAGCCCTGAACCTGATCAAGAGCCTGGCCACCGCCAAGTTCGACGAGTCGATCGACGTGGCCGTCCAGCTCGGCATCGACGCGAAGAAGTCTGACCAGGTCGTGCGCGGCGCCGTCGTGCTGCCCAACGGCACCGGCAAGACCAAGCGCGTCGCCGTGTTCGCCCAAGGCGCCAAGGCTGAAGAAGCCAAGGCCGCCGGCGCCGACGTCGTCGGCATGGAGGACCTGGCCGAGCGCATCAAGGGCGGCGACATGCCGTTCGACGTCGTGATTGCCTCGCCCGACACCATGCGTATCGTCGGTACCCTCGGTCAGGTGCTGGGCCCGCGCGGCCTGATGCCGAACCCGAAGGTCGGCACCGTGACCCCGGACGTTGCCACCGCCGTCAAGAACGCCAAGGCTGGCCAGGTCCAGTTCCGCGTCGACAAGGCCGGCATCATCCACGGCACGATCGGCCGTCGCTCGTTCGACACCGACAAGCTCGAAGGCAATCTGCGCGCCCTGATCGACGCGCTGAACAAGGCCAAGCCGGCCTCGAGCAAGGGCATCTACCTGCGCAAGGTCGCGGTGTCCTCGACGATGGGCGCCGGCGCCCGCGTCGACATCTCGACGATCAACGCCCAGGCCGCGGCCTGAGCATTCAAATGAGGTGCCGCGCTGGTCTGGCGCGGCACTGATGAATTGGTGGGGCGGCGCACCGCAAGGTGCGCCGCGTCATCCAAGACCGTTGGCGAGGCTCAGCCTCTTAATCGACGGCCGCAAGGCCCGAGGCCAACGCAGATGGCGTACCCGCTGGAATGGAATCAAGGTTCCTGAACAGAAGGTCGCTGCAACCCGGTGCTCCGTAAGGGCCGCAAGGCGCGAAGGAGCGTAATGAGGAGTAGACCTTGAGTCTCAATCGCAACGAGAAAGCAGCCGTCGTTTCCGACGTGGCAGCGCAAGCCGCCAAGTCGCAGACGCTCGCGCTGGCCGAGTACCGTGGCCTCACCGTGGAAGCTCTGAACAAGCTGCGCGTCGACGCACGTTCCAAGGGTGTCTATCTTCACGTGCTGAAGAACACCCTCGCACGTCGCGCCGTCGCCGGTACTTCGTTCGAAGCAGCCTCGGAGGCCATGGTCGGCCCGCTGATCTACGGCTTTTCGGAAGACGCTGTCGCTGCTGCCAAAGTCATCGCCGACTTTGCCAAGACCAACGACAAGCTCGTCATCAAGGGTGGTGCCTACGGCGGCAAGGCTCTGGACGTCAACGGCGTGAAGGCGCTGGCGGCTGTCCCGAGCAAGGAAGTCCTGCTGTCGCAAATCGCCGGCCTGCTCAAGTCGCCGGTGCAACGCACCGCGGCCGTGCTGGCTGC
>JAFAKZ010000574.1 GCA_019234745.1 Burkholderiales bacterium | reverse complement strand
TCGCGCGCGTCCTCGGAATAGCGGCTTTGCGGGAAGCGCGTGACCAGTTCGCGGAAGGCGTTGAAGGATTCGCGGGCGGCCTTTGGGTCGCGCTCGGCCATGTTCTGGTGGGCGAGCTTGGCGAAGAAGCTGCGGTCCACCGTGAAGTTGACCAGGCCCTTGAGGTAGAGCGCATAGTCCACGCTGGGGTGCGTGGGGTGCTGCTTGAGGAAGCGGTCGATGGCGGAAAGCGCCTGTTCGTTTTCCCCATCCTTGAAATTGGCGTAGGCGATTTCCAGTTCAGCCTGTTGCGCGTAGCTGCCATAAGGGAAGCGCGCTTCCAGGGCTTCGAAGCCCTTGACGGCCTTTTCGTAGTTATTGTTTTGAAGCTCATCCATCGCCTGCTTGTACATCTGCTCGGCGGTGAGGTTCTTGTCGTCGTCCTTGTGGCCAAACGTGCCGCAAGCCGAAAGCAGGAGGGTGACGGCGAGTAACGGTAGAATGCGCTTCATGGAATACTCCGATATCGAAGCCGACGATTATAACGATTCGGCTGAATTACTTCGTGTTGTTGTGCCGCCTGAAGCTGCCGGCGGTCGGTTCGATGCCGTGCTGGCGCGCTTGCTGCCCGATTTTTCACGCAGCCGGCTGGCGCGCTGGATAGACGAGGGCAAGGCTACGCTCGACGGCAAGACGGTCACGCCCAAGACCAAGGTCTGGGGTGGCGAGGCCGTGGAAGTGGCGGCAGAGCCTGATCCGGCCGACGCGGCGTTCAAGCCGGAGCCTGTCGAATTTCCCATCGTGCACGAGGACGACAGCCTTGTGGTCATCGACAAGCCGGCGGGCCTGGTAGTTCACCCGGCGGCGGGAAATTGGTCGGGCACCTTGCTCAACGGACTGTTGTATCGCTACCCGGAACTAGCCGGTGTGCCGCGCGCGGGCATCGTACATCGGCTCGACAAGGAGACGAGCGGGCTGATGGTGGTGGCCAAGACACTGCGTGCGCAGACGGAGCTGGTGCGGCAGTTGCAGGCACGTACGGTGAAGCGACATTACCGCGCGATCGTGCAGGGCGTGCCGGCGGACGAGGGAACGATCAATGCGCCGATTGGGCGAAATCCGAGGGACAGGTTGCGCATGGCTGTGGTGCCAGGCGGCAAGCCAGCCGTGACACACTTTGGCGTGATTGAGCCATTTGTGCGCCACGCCCTGGTCGAATGCCGGCTGGAGACGGGCCGCACGCACCAGATACGCGTACATATGGCGCATATTGGCCATGCCCTGGTGGGCGATCCCGTGTATGGGCGCAATGTGCCCATGGAGGGCGCGCTGGCGGCAGCGGTGGCGACGCTGAGCCGGCAGGCGCTGCATGCGGTGCGGCTGGCCCTGGTGCACCCGGAACAGGGTGTCGAGATGGCTTGGCGCAGCGCGCTGCCGGCCGATATGGAAGCGGTGCTGGCGGCATTGCGGGGGGAAGCGTGTTGACTGATTGGCTGAATTCCGCGATTCGACCGGACTGGCCGGCGCCGCATGGCGTGCATGCGCTGTTTACGACGCGTGTTGGCGGCGAGAGCGACGGGCCGTATGCGGGTTTGAACCTGGGTGACCATGTAGGCGACGCTCCAGCCGTCGTGGCTGCGAACCGCGAGCTGATTCGCGCGTCGCTGCCGGCCATGCCCGTGTGGCTGGAGCAAGTGCATGGTGTCGATGTGGTCGATGCGGCTGCAGTGGTTGAGGTGCCCAAGGCGGACGGTGCCATTGCCACGCAGTCCGGGGTCGTGTGCGCCGTGATGACGGCCGACTGCCTGCCCGTGTTGTTCGCGCGTGACGATGGTTCCGCCGTCGGTGCCGCCCATGCGGGTTGGCGCGGACTGTGCAATGGCGTGCTGGAAGCGACTGTAGCGCGCCTGGGCGAGCCCGGCCGGCTACTGGCCTGGCTGGGGCCAGCCATCGGGCCGACCGCCTTTGAGGTGGGTGATGAGGTGCGTGCCGCCTTCATGGCGCACTCGCCGGAGGCGGCAGCAGCCTTCAAGCCCGGCGTGCGCGACGGCAAATGGTGGGCCGACATCTATCTGCTCGCGCGCCAGCGCCTGGCTGCTGCCGGTGTTACGCGCGTGTTTGGCGGCGACCTATGCACGGTGAGCGATGCGGCGCGCTTTTATTCCTACCGGCGCGATAAGGTGACGGGCCGCATGGCGGCCTTGATCTGGCGGGACTAACGACGTCGTCTGGACGTGGAAAGCTGGTCGACCTTGTCGTTGAGGTCATCCACTGCGTCATTGGCCTTCTTGGCTGCCGCCAGCGCCTGATTGGCCTTCTGGACGGCGTCGGCCGCTTCCTGGCGCGCATCTTCCGATATATGCCACAGGCCGTCGGACTTGTTCTGGGCGGAATTTACCTGCCCGCTGGCGGCGCTCGCC
>JAFAKZ010000492.1 GCA_019234745.1 Burkholderiales bacterium | reverse complement strand
TGGGGCGTGAAGGTGACGCGCGTGGAAATGCGCAACGTGGAAATCCCCGAGTCCATGCAGCGCGCCATGGCGCAGGAGGCAGAGGCCCTGCGTGAGAAACGGGCACGCATCATCAAGGCCGAAGCGGAATTGGAAGCCTCGCTGAAGCTCAAGGAAGCGGCAGGCGTGATCATGGAGAACCCGGCCGGCCTGGAGTTGCGCCGTATGCAAATGATCACCGAGGTGGGCGCGGAGCAGAACACCACGACCATCATCATGATGCCGAGCGAGTTCGTGTCGATGGCCGACGGGATCGCCAAGTGGACCAAGGGAGTGACTTCGCCTGCTGCGAAGCAGGGTGGCGAATAGCCGGCATTTTATTTACTGTCATATCAACAACAAGCCCCGCAAAGCGGGGCTTGTTGTCATTACGCCAGATATTGGCCTGTGTGCGCCGGCACAATGCTGGCCTCTGGCGAACTTGGCGGCTATTGTGCATGGGCCATTACAAACACACTCGCGGACAATACGTTCCCGCATAGGAGGAAGCAATGCAGCAGCATAATGCGCTCTTCACGCAGGATCCAACCGGCTACTTAGGTAACGTCGTCGTCGACAATGCGACCTGGTTCAGAACCCTCCAAGCGCCACTTCAACTGGCACCACTCAATCTTAACAAGGCCGGATTGTTCGACCTGGTGCCCGCGGCGATTAATCCGCGCCGCGTTCTGTTTCAGCCTACGGCACTTGGACAGGTGGTCGAAGACGTCGGCATCGATGCATATTGGTGCCCCTTCCTTGCAGGCGGCGGTCTGCCGGGTTGGGTCGATCTACCGGAGCGTAATCCTGCCCGCAGGTTCATGTTTACCGCGTCGATGCAAGGCTGTGCATTGGTGGTCACCCGGTCGCCGGTAGCCGGGCATATTCGGGTATATCACCATCAGCATCCCGGTGCCGGCAATAATGGTATCTGGGACCAGATTCATGCCGTGGGACAGGCCGTTGTCTCTGTTCTGACGTTCGACGACTACTGCGGTGACGAAAATATTGCGTCGAATGCCTTCAACTTCATGTACTACCGCAATTCACAGTGGCACTACGTGACCCAGGCGCACATCCTGGTACCGGTAGGGATGACCTTTGTGCCTACGCGCAGGCCGGCGTACGGGAACAACGGCGTTGCCATTAACAGCGTGCTGGGGTGAGGCCCTCATGTAGTCGCCTCTGCCATCCAGGCCGCCAAAGACTCCCGCTCCGCTGCCGACATATGCAGCCCACGCTTGGTGCGCCGCCACAGCACATCATCCGCCGTGCGCGCCCACTCCTCGCGCATCAGGTAGCGCACCTCCAGCTCGAACAGGCCAGCGCCGAAGTGTTGGCCCAGTTCCTTTTCCGAGCGTGCCTGGCCCAGCACGCGGGGTAGGCGGTCGCCATACTGGCGGGCCAGGCGCAAGAGTTGCGCGCGGCCCAGCCACGGATAGCGCTGGGCATGGGCCGCGACGAAGGCGGCGAAGTCGACGTAGGCGATTTCGCCGCCGGGCAGTACCAAAGGCGGCGAAATGGCTGGGCGCACGGCATTAAAGAAGGGTGAGATGAGCTGCATGGCGTGCAGCGCCAGCTGGCGGTAGGTCGTAAGCTTGCCGCCGAAGACGGAGAGCACGGGGGCGCCTTCGCTATCCAGGCGCAGCACGTAATCGCGTGTGACGCTCGATGGGTCCTCGGCCTGGTCGTCATAGAGCGGCCGGATGCCAGCGTAGCGCCACACCACGTCCTGCGGTCGTGGTGGGATCTGGAAGTAGTCGGCCACCAGATCGCACAGGTATTGCACTTCCTCATCCGAGCAGGCGACTTCGCCGGGGCCGCCTTCGTGCACGATGTCGGTCGTGCCGATCAAGCTGTACTTGCCCTCGTACGGGATCACGAAGACGACGCGGCCGTCCTGGTGCTGCAGGATATAGGCCTGCTCGCCGTCGTGCAGGGCAGGGACGACGATATGGCTGCCCTTCACCAGCTTGACGGAGTCGCGTGCGCCCAGCTGCAGGCCCTCTTTGAGCACCCGTTCCACCCAGGGGCCGGCCGCGTTGACCAGCATTCGGGCCGATACGGCTTCCGTCTCGCCCCTATCGTTCTGGATGGTGGCGTACCACTGCTTGCCGTCGCGCCGCGCTTCCACAAAGCGTGTCTGCGTGCGGATATCGCCACCCTTTTCCCTGCATTGCTGTGCATTAGCAATAACGAGGCGCGCGTCGTCCACCGAGCAGTCGGCGTAGACGAAGCCGCGCTTGTAGCGCTCTTTGAGCGGGTTGCCGTAGCGGTGCTTGCGCAGGGCCACACCAAAGGAGGCGGGCAGGTGCTCGCGCCCGCCCAGGTGGTCGTACAGGAAGAGGCCGAGGCGGATAAGCCAGACCGGGCGCAGGCCGGCGTGGTGCGGTAGCACAAAGGACAGGGGCCGCACCAGGTGGGGCGCCATGGCCAGCAGCACTTCGCGTTCCGACAGCGCCTCGCGCACCAGGCGGAATTCGCGGTGCTCCAGGTAGCGCAGGCCGCCGTGGATCAGCTTGGAACTGGCCGAGGAGGTGGCGCCGGC
>JAFAKZ010000197.1 GCA_019234745.1 Burkholderiales bacterium | reverse complement strand
TAGCCAAGCGGTAAGGCAGCGGTTTTTGGTACCGCCATTCCCAGGTTCGATCCCTGGCGCCCCAGCCACCCTACGCCAAGGCTTCGGGTGGCAGGCCATCCGGAGACTTGACGGAGGGTGTCGCCCGAAGCCTTGGCGCAGGGGGACCGGGGCCACATGTGGTATGTCTATTTTCTTCAGCTTAGTAACGGCGATATTTACGTCGGATCGACTAACGATCTTAAGCGGCGCTCGGAACAGCACGCTGTGGGGGATGTAATCTCTACGGCCCGCTTCAGGCCTCACAAGCTTCGGTCTTATATTGCCGTTGAGACGGAGTCGGGTGCGCGGAGCCTCGAAAAATATTTTAAATCTGGTTCCGGCAAGGCGTTAGCAAAGCGACGTATTCTGCTTCACGAGTAGAGGGCTTCCGTTATCCGGGCGACTACCGGACCATCACCTGAGACGTTAATCGGTCAATTTGCTTGAGAGATCGAATTGAGCAAGTCAACGCAACATGGGCGGCAGGGAATCCTCCTGATCTTTCTCGTGATGGCGTGTGCGCTGTTCGCCTCGGCTGCGGCCGCGGGCGAGCGGAGCGTCAGGCTTGGCTCCGACGAATGGTGCCCCTTCATCTGTTCCAGCGACGGGCAGCATATCGATCGGGGCTATCTCATCGAACTGGCGCGCCTGGCGCTGGCCGGCAAGGGTTTCGACGTCGAAGGGCAATTGATGCCCCTGACGCGCGCCATGAAACTGAGCGAGAGCGGCGACATCGACGGGGTGTTCGCGCCGCCGATCCCCACCTCATTGGCCGCGTCGGTCACTGTGGGCCTGTCTCGCGCCTGTTTTTACACAGCCCCCGACAGCAAGTGGACCTATCACGGCCTGGAATCGATCCTGCATATGTCGTTCGGCGTCATCGCCGATTATGGGTATGACAACGGGGTGATGGACGCCTATCTGGCGAGGCCGGAGAGCGAAAGACCCGAGGTTCAGTTCAATTTCGGCGAAACTGCCGGTATCCAGAATGTCCGCCGGCTTTTGGCCGGGCGATATGACGCGATGCTCGAACATCGCGCCGTGGTTCCCTATCTGCTGAGCAAGCTGGGGGGCAATGCGCAGCTCAGGGAAGCGGGGTGCCTGGAGACTCCCTTCCCGCTGATCATTGGATTCTCCCGCGCCCACGGCAAGGGGGATGCCTTGGCGACGGCGTTCAATGACGGGGTGACGGACCTCGACCGATCCGGCGTATTGGCGCGCTTGCAGCAGGGATACGGGGTGAGCGAGCGGTAACTCGCCGCCCGCCGTCCCATCGTCGTCATGGCTGCGCGCGATAGCGCGTCAGAGCGTCACCGAGGGTGGTCCGCAGGGGTTCCAGCCAGGGCTCGAATTTTTTCCACTGATCCAGCCCGTCGCGGAAGATCGGCTGGCGCACCTGTTCCGAGCTGGGCGTTCTTACGCTGCGCTCGGTCTTGTGGAACTCGACGCAGGCCTGCTCGAAGGGCAGGCCGCAATAATCGAGGATGCGCCGCACGCTGCCTTCCAGATCGTCGACCACGTCCTCGTGATGGACGCGCAGCACCCGGCCGGGCAGCACTTCGTCCCAATGCGCCATGATGTCGAGATAGGTGCGGTAATAGCGGGCAATGTCCTCGGCGCTGTAGGTGAATTCCTGGCCCTGGGCGAACAGCTGCTTGAGGTTGGAGAAACAGCAGGACATCGGCTCGCGGCGCGCATCGATGATCTTGGCGTTGGGCAGGATCAGGTGGATTAGCCCGATATGCCGGAAATTGTTCGGCATTTTGTCGATGAAGAAGGGCTTGTCGCCGCGATGGATGCGGGTGTCGCGCAGATAGCGCTCGCCCAGCCGAACGAAATCTTCCGGCTTCAGGTCGGCAAGCACGCCGGGATAGGCGGGATTGTCGAGATCGGCGTTGCGGCCGTTGAACTCGATGACGGTGCGTTGGATCTCGGCCAGTTCCTGGGTGCCCTCCACCTGGGAATGGGAGGCGAGGATCTGTTCCAAGAGGGTCGAGCCGGCGCGCGGCAGTCCGACGATGAAAATCGGGTCGGGCGCGTCATGTCCCCAGCCCTGGCGGGCGGCCAGGAAATCGGGGGTTATCGTGGTCTTCTGAAGCCTGGTGTTGGTTTCGATGATCTCCGGCCGGTAGCGGCTCTCCTCGCGCTTCAACGCGTTGCCTTGGGCGTAGTAGCGCCAGGATTTGGCGAAATCGCCGCGATCTTCATGGGCCTTGCCCAGCGCGAAGTTGAGATGATAGCGGTCGGGCGTCGCGATTTTCGGCAGGGTTTCCGCCGCGCCCATCCGGGCGATTTCATCGTCGGTGAAGCGATAGCGCTTGAGATTGGCGAGGCTCCAATAAGCATCACCGAAATCGGGGCGGATGACGGCGGCGCGGCGATAGGCGGTCACACCCTGTTCGGTGTCGCCAGTGGTCTTGAGCGCATGGCCGAACCACAGATAGGTGTCCGGGCTGTCCGGGGCGGCGACGATCATGGCGCGATAGATCGACAGCGCGCGGTCATTGTCGCCCGAATTGATCGCCGTGGTGGCGGCCAGCATCAGGAAATCGGGATTGCCGGGATCTTGGTCCAGCAGGCGGCCGATCTCGATGGCGGCCTCGCGGTATTTGTGGCGGCGGACCAGGGTCTCGGCGTAATCGTGGCGAGCCGCCCGGAAATCGGGGGCGAGTTCCAGCACGGCGGCCAGCAGCAGTTCGGCATCGTCGAGAACGTCGTGGGCCAGGCCGATCTTGGCCAGCAGACGCATGGCCTCCGGGTGGTTTCCGTGTTTCAGCAGGAAATCGCGGATCATCGGCTCGGCCAAGGCCAGGTCGCCGTCATGGAACAAAGCATAGGCCTGTACCACCACCGGCGGCAGCGCCTTCAGCGTGGCGACGTGGGCGGCGGCGGTGGCAGCGTTCTTATTGTCGCCGGTCAGGCGGTACAGCCCTTCCAGCATGGACCAGCTTGCGGGCAGGGCTGAATTGATGTTGACCGCCAGGAGCAGTGACCCGATTGCGGCCGGCGCGTTGCGAAGCTGCACCTGGCACATGCCGCGTTCCTGATGCAGCAGGCTGAGGCGGGGATAGAGCGCCTCCAGCCGGTCGAGAAGGGCGAAGGCGTCGTCGAGCCGTTTCAGGTGGCGCGCACTGATGGCAGCCAGCAACAGCAGGTCGCGGTTTTCAGGAAAAGTCTCGAGATGACCGGTGGCTTCGGCCAGCACCTGCTCATGCCGGCCTTGCTGCTGCCATTCGCGCAGCCTGATGACGTCCGCTTCCATGGTCCCCACTATAAAAAGAAGCGGGCGGGCCCGAAAGCCCGCCCGTCGGCTATCCTACTTGAGGAGAGGACTCAGAAGGTAGCGCCGATCTTCAGGCCGATGACGGCGGGGCGCACCGGAACCTCGGCTTTGATGAACTGGGCCGAAGAGGTGAAGACGCTGGCATGGCTGTTATTGAGGTTGGTGCCGAAAATACCGACGCTCCAATTGTCCTTCATCACGCCGAAATTGGCGTCCAGCGTGTAATAGGACGGCTGGCGGTACAGCAGGAAGGTCGTATTCGGAACGACGACGCCTTCGCCCGAGGTGTAGTTGGACGGCTGGTTGTTCATCGCGCCGACATAGTTGGCGCCGAACGAGGCATAGGCCTTGTAGTCGGCGATCCTGGTGTCGTAGCGGATATGGGCGCTGCCCTGCCAACGCGGCGAGAACGGCGCGATGCTGCCGACCTGGCCGAGCACGTTCGGCACCGGATTGATGCCGCCATTGAACTTGGCCTGGGTGATGCACTGGCCCGGCGCCGTGCCGATCTTGTTGCCGTCGGTGGCGGTGGCGGGGTTGTTGTTGTCGATGCAGGGCGAGGTGGCCTGGGTGTTGAGGTTCCACGACACCGCGCTGTCCAGGGTCCAGCCATCCAGCGGCTTCGCCACGATCTGGGTCTCGATGCCCTTGACGTCGTAATCGGCGCCATTGATGCCGACCGTGTTGTTCAGGCCGTAGGTCGGGTTGTAGAGGAACTGCTGAACGTTGGTCCACTGCATGTAATAGGCGGACGCGTTGATCTCGAGATGCTTGTCGAACAGCTCGCTCT
>JAFAKZ010000115.1 GCA_019234745.1 Burkholderiales bacterium | reverse complement strand
GGGCAGCTCGTTGACGGGCTGCCCGAAGACCAGCGCGATGGGGTCGACTACCGTATCGACCACGCCTTACAGCAAGCGAGTGACCATGGCGCCGTCGACGCCAGCGGGCAGCGGCACACGTACGACGTGGCCCACGCCCGGCGCCACATCCATCTTCGCGCCGTCCAAGTTGGTCATCGCTTCCACCGCCACTTCACGGTTGCCGGAGGGATGCACCAGCTCCAGGCGGTCGCCCACGGCGAACTTGTTCTTCACCTCGACCTCGGCCCAGCCGTCCACCACCGTGCGCACATCGCCCACGTACTGGCTCTGCTTGGACTTGGAGTGGCCGTCCAGGTAGTTCTGCGTTTCGTGGCTGTGATGGCGCTGGTAGAAGCCATCTGTGTAGCCGCGGTTGGCGAGGCTGTCCAGGTCGGCCAGCAAGGCCGGGTTGAACGGGCGGCCGGCGACCGCATCGTCGATGGCGGTGCGGTAGGTCTGTGCCGTACGGGCCACGTAGTACTTGGACTTGGTGCGGCCTTCGATCTTGAGCGAATCGACGCCGATCTTCACCAGGCGCTCGATATGTTCGACGGCGCGCAGGTCCTTGGAGTTCATGATGTAGGTGCCGTGCTCGTCCTCGCTGATCTCCATCAGCTCGCCCGGGCGGTTCGCCTCTTCGATCAGGTAGGTCTTGTCGGCTGCCGGGTGGCGCGGCGTGTCGCCGGCCGAGGCAAAGGCATTGTTGGATTCTTCCAGCGCCTTCTTGAAATCGAACTGGATGGCCTGTGCCTGGCCCGCTTCGTCCTCGAAGGCATCGTGCACCTTGTAGTCCCAACGGCAGGCGTTGGTGCAGGTACCCTGGTTGGGGTCGCGGTGATTGAAGTAGCCCGACAGCAGGCAGCGGCCCGAGTACGCGATGCACAGGGCGCCGTGCACGAACACTTCCAGCTCCATGTCCGGGCAGAGTTGGCGGATTTCTTCCACTTCATCGAGCGACAGCTCGCGCGACAGGATCACGCGCTCCAGGCCCAGCGCCTTCCAGAACTTCACGCCGGCGTAGTTCACCGTATTGGCCTGCACGCTCAGGTGGATGGTCTGCTCCGGCCAACGCTCGCGCACCATCATGATGAGGCCGGGGTCGGCCATGATCAGCGCATCGGGCTTCATGGCGATGACCGGTTCCATATCGGCCAGATAGGTTTTCACTTTGGCGTTGTGCGGCAGGATATTGCTGGCCACGAACAGCTTCTTGCCACGCGCGTGCGCCTCTTCGATGCCGCGCTGCAGGTTCTCCAGCTTGAAGTCGTTATTGCGCGCGCGCAGCGAATAGCGCGGCTGGCCGGCGTAGACGGCGTCGGCGCCGTAGTCGTAGGCGGCGCGCATGCGCTCCAGGTCGCCGGCGGGCAGCAGCAGTTCGGGTGTTCTCAGGCTCATGGCTTTTCCAAATGCGAAGCCCCACGCACGGCGTGGGGCGAGGTAGCCGACCATTTTACACGCCTTTTGCTGTTTTCAGTGCGATAACAAGCACTTGGCGTACCGGGCGCCGCCCACCCAAAGAATTTACGCGTTCTTTACTTGGCACTCCGTGAAACACATACTAAATTGCCATCAAAGTGATATCACTTTTGAGTGCGGCACGAGCCGCCAATACATGACATAGGATGCTCATCATGACGCAAATCACGCAGGAATCCGTTCGCAACAGCATCAATGGCTTTTTCCCATTGATTGTCGGCCTCGCACTGCATATAGGCAGTGTCGCCATGTTGATACGTGCGGATGAACCCTCGCCACAAACGTTCCTGCTGCTCGTGCCGATGATCGTCGTCGGCCTTCTGCTGTACGTCGGCCTTTACATGCTGCAACCGAACCAAGCAGCCGTGCTCACGTTGTTCGGCTCCTACCGCGGCAGCGACCGCACGCAAGGTCTGCGCTGGGCCAACCCCTTCTACGCCAAGGCGCGCATCTCGCTGCGCGCACGCAACTTCGTGTCCGAAAAGATCAAGGTGAACGACAAGGGCGGTAACCCGATCGAGATCGCGGCCGCCATCGTCTGGAACGTGGAAGACACGGCGCTCGCCGTGTTCAACGTGGAGAACTACGAGCTGTTCGTGCGCGTGCAGAGCGAAGCGGCCGTACGCCATATGGCCAGCCTCTACGCCTACGACAATATGGACGAAGCGCATGCCGAGCGCCTCACCCTGCGCGGCGGTGGCGAGGCGATCACCCGCGCGCTAAAGATGGAACTGACCTCGCGCCTCAAGCAGGCTGGTATTGAGGTCATCGACGCCACCCTCACCCACCTTGCCTACGCCCCGGAAATCGCCGGCGCCATGCTGCGCCGCCAACAGGCCGAAGCGGTGCTGGCTGCCCGCCGCAAGATCGTGCAAGGTGCCGTGGACATGGTGGAGATGGCGCTGCACAGCCTGTCGGAACGCGAACTGATCGTACTGGACGACGAACGCCGCGCGTCCATGGTCAGCAATCTGCTGGTCGTGCTGGTGGGCGAAAAGGAAGTCGCACCGGTGATCAATAGCGGCACGCTGTATAGCTGATGGCCAGCCCGGGCAAGAAAGCCTTCCCGCTACGCATCGACCCCGCCCTGTGGACCGCACTGGAAAAGCTGGCCGCCGCCGAGCTGCGCAGCGTCAACGGACAGATCGAATATCTACTCCGCGACGCGCTAGCGCAGCGTGGCATCCGGATTGACGTCCAGCGGGTTGACATTCGCCGCAAATCCAGCTCAGGCGCGGCTGACGACGAGGATGCCTAAATTTTAGGCGCCCTATCTAGACACCCTGCCGATCAGCAGCTTAGGCAACTTATCCACACGCAGCCCACAGTGTTGTCCGCGTTAGACGGGGGCAATCTAAGGGTGTGTAGCCATGAGAATGGTGGAGCCCGCCATTCTCATGGCTACACACCCTAGACACTATCAATCACGCTATGAATCAACTCCGCCGCACCATTCCAGCAAATCTGCACGCCGATGCACAGCAGGATGAAAGCAGACAGGCGCAGGAACACGGAAGTACCCGTTTCGCCCAATAGGGTGATCAACTTGCCGGCAAAGCGGTAGCTCAGGAACAGGATCAGGCTTACTACCAGCACGCCGATCACGCCGCCTGCCAGGTTCAGGGCATCGATGCCGCCGCGCGTGCGCAGCGTGGCGCCAAGGGTGATGGCGACAGAAAT
>JAFAKZ010000162.1 GCA_019234745.1 Burkholderiales bacterium | reverse complement strand
GCCATGGCCACCGTGTACTTGTCGTTCTTCAGGCCGTTGGCGGCCTCATTCTCCACCGGAGCACGCGTGGGCTTCTGCTTCATGCCGGGCTCGAAGCCGCCGCCCTGTACCATGAAGTCGCCGATCACGCGGTGGAAGATCGTGTTGTCGTAATGGCCAGCTTTCACGTATTCGACGAAGTTGGCGACCGTCTTCGGGGCCTTCTCTTCATCCAGTTCCAGGCCAATCAAACCGTGGTTGGTGGTCAGGTTTACGCGCATGAGGTGACTCCTTTGGGTGTCGGGTTCAGGGCTTGACGGGTTCGTCAGCAGGTTTCGGTGCGGCGTCGGCAGGAGACGGACTGGGTAAGTTCGTCGCGGCCGGCGCCGGTGGGAAGGGGTTGGGTGCATCGGCCGGCACGGCGGCGTAGGCGACAGGGTCGAGCGTCTTGACCGACTTGATCACGATGGGCGTGAGCGGCATATCGCGCATGCCAGGCAAAGGGCCCAGGCCAGTGGGCTGGCTGGCGATATTGCGCACCACGTCCATGCCGCGGATCACGCGGCCGAACACGGTATAGCCCCAGCCGAACGCCGCGTCGCGGAAGTCCAGCGACGCGTTGTCGGATAGGTTGAAATAGAACTGGGCGCGGGCCGAATGCGGCATCGGGTGGCGCGCCATGGCGATCGTGCCGGCCACGTTGCGCAAGCCGTTGCTGGATTCATTCGGTATCGGGTCGTGCGTGGGCTTTTCCACCATATCGGCCGAATAGCCGCCGCCCTGCACGACAAAGCCGCCTATCACGCGATGAAAGATCGTGTCGGTGTAATGGCCGTCCGCCACGTAACCGAGGAAGTTCGCCACCGTCTTGGGGGACTGGTCGGGGAAGAGTTCGATCTCCACGTCGCCCATGGAGGTCGCCATCAGTATGTGCGGGTTGGCCGCCAATGCCAGCGGGGCCAGCAAGACGCAGGTAAGCAGTGCCAGGAGTCGGTTCAGCATAAGCTGGGGCAGGTGAATATATCCAGGGATTGCAATGATGTTAGCACAGCCCCCGCGGCGGCCCTGTTAGAATGACGCCTTTGTCGCACGCAAGAGGGTAGGGCCATGGACACGCTGATCACAGAATTCGACCGCGCCTTGCGCACGGTGTTCGCGTCCGCCACCAGCGCTCGCCCCCACCCTGACGCGGCGGTGGACGAAGCCGAACTGTCGGCCGAAGAAAAACGCCACGCCGCCGGCCTGATGCGCGTGAACCATTGCGGCGAAGTCTGCGCCCAGGCGCTCTACCAAGGCCAGGCCCTGACGGCGCGCGACCCCGCAGCGCGTGAAGCGCTGCGCGAGGCGGCGCACGAGGAAGTGGAGCACCTGGCCTGGACGGAGCGGCGCATTGCGGAACTGGGCGGCCGTACCAGCCTGCTCAATCCGCTGTGGTATGCCGGGTCGCTCGCTATCGGCGTGACGGCCGGGCTGATTGGCGACCGCTGGAACCTGGGTTTCCTGGCAGAGACGGAGCGCCAGGTAGGCGACCACCTGCAAAGCCATCTGGGCAGCTTGCCCGAGGCCGACGCGAAGAGCCGCGCCGTGGTCGAGCAGATGCATGCAGACGAGACGGCGCACGCCGAGGTGGCCGTGAAACTGGGCGCGGCGGAACTGCCACTGCCCGTGAAACTGGCCATGCGGGCGATGTCCAAGGTGATGACCGGCGCCTCTTACCGTATTTAATCAGAGACCCCTCAGGCGGCGTAGGAATATAAGCACGTCGCCTTCGAACCAAGCGCTGCGGGCCTCACCCAAGGCGATCAGACCTTAACCAGCGCCATCCAATGTTCCGTTTCCAGTGGACCGGGCTGCTGCGGAATCCCGACTTCATGCGGCTATGGGTCGCCCAGGGGATTTCCGACTTCGGCTCCTACATCACCATGCTCGCCCTGCCGCTCACGGCGGCCGTGATGCTGCACGCCACGCCCATGCAGATGGGCGTACTCTCGGCCATCGAAGTACTGCCATTTGCGCTATTCAGCCTGCAGGCTGGTGTATTCATCGACCGTCATCGTCGCATGCCGCTCATGATGGGACGTGACCTGCTGTGCGCCGGCGCCTTGGCCATGGTACCCCTGTCGGCCTATATGGGTTGGCTGTCCATGCCCGTCCTGTGGCTGGTCGGCTTTTGCTGCGTGGCAGGGGAGGTGGTAGGCGGCTCGGCCCACCAAAGCTATGTGGCGACGCTGATCGGCAAGGACAATCTGGTCGAGGCGCACAGCAAGTTCATGTCGACCTCGTCCACGGCGCAGCTGATGGCGCCGGGGTTGGCGGGTCTGCTTATCCAATGGCTGACGGCGCCGTTCGCCATCCTGTTCAACGCGGCCAGTTTCTTCACCTCGGCCCTGATCCTGCGCACCATCAAGACGCCCGAATCGATGCCGGAGCGGGTTGACGAGATGTCGATGTGGTACGAGATCAAGGCAGGCCTGCGTCTGGTGTGGGAGATGCCTGTACTGCGCGCCTTCGCCATCCAGACGGCGCTGTGGCAACTGCTCAACTATATGATGACGGCCGTCCTGGTGCTGTACGCCACGCGCGACCTACACCTATCGGCCGCGCAGATGGGCACGAGCTATATGCTGGGCGGCGCGGGCAGCCTGGTAGCGGCCGTATTGGCGCAGCGCCTGGG